>CALMKK010000159.1 GCA_937867135.1 uncultured candidate division Zixibacteria bacterium | reverse complement strand
TTCCCCTTGCCGACAGTATCAATTCCATTATTGTCCAGCTAAGATTTAATAACAATGTCTTCAGTATGGCTGATCCTCAGGGATACTCGCTGGGCATAATTATAGATACGCAAATCACATGTTTGCAGTATCAGGGTGATTCCTGTATTCTGGCCGATACCACCATCCAGGGGCATCTGGACACCACCAATGTCTATGTCAAAAACGGCTCTATCGAGGTGGTCAATTTCCCGTGCGGCGATATAAATCTGGATCGGCGGCTCAATATTCTCGATATTGGATGTTTGATTTTTTATCTTTATCGCACGCCCGGTCAGACGCCATGTGCCGGCTTTCCGTGCGACTTGAATCTTGACGGAATAATCAATATTCTGGATATCACTTATTTGATCCAGTACTTATATCATGACGGTCCCCCGCCGCCGTGATTTTGTTTCGGGCGTTTTAGATTTCGCATATTCCAAATATTGACCTTCTGTAAGCCATTATTTATCTATCGGCCATAGCCAAGCATTATGAGGAATTTAAATTCGGGCCCCTTTGAAGGTATAAGTCGCGAATTTTTAAAGAGTTCCAATGACTATTTGGGATGGCAATACCCTCCCCTCAAAAAAGTCCGGTCACGTAATTATGGCCGCTTTCAGGCGCTTTTTTTGTTGCTATTCGGCAAAGATTGGGTTAAATTTGTAACCTGTTATTTAGAAATATTTTATTTTGCACAAACCGAGGATAAAATCGTCCCGGTAGATAGGAAAACTATAAACCTTCAGGTATGAGGTTATGAGAAGAAACATCATTTGCAGGATAATCCTCACATCAATTCCATTATTGTTGCTTCTGGGGCCAAGCCTATTAATGGCCATGGCCGCCTATCCGATTGAGCAGAGTTTGGCCATCCCCGCCAAAACCGCGGCTGATGTCCCCTATGCGCAAATCGGGGTTCATAATGTCGGACGCATTGGGTTGACCGTCACTAATCAGGGGAATTTCGGAACCGGGTTTGTGACGACCGCGTATGATCCCATAACCGGTCTGGCCGCGCCCTCTTGTCAGTACCCTTATCCCAGCCAATCCAATTACCTTTTTGCCGGTGCTTTTTGGATCGGGGCTGTAGTCGGACGGGATACCTTGGTTTCAGTTGGAGCTGATGGCTGGCAATATACGCGTGAAATGTGGCCATCGGCGCTTAATGTAACCCCTAAAGACACCATTCAGCGCCATTCCATAAAGAATCCCAATGATACCGACGCTGTTTCCGAGCAGGATATTATCACCATTTATACTGATACCGTGACCAATCCCAGTTTTGTGGCAAATGACCAGGTTGACGGCCGTCCCCACATTCCTCTGAATGTCGGCATTACCGAACGCAGTTATGCCTGGAGTTATGCTTATGCCGAGGATTTTGTCTTATTTGACTATTCCATAAAAAATATCGGCACCAAAGTCCTGAATAAAGTCTATATGGGTATTTATGTTGATGGCGACGTTGGCCCTGTTGGCGGCAGTGCTGAAGAAGCGGCGGATGATATCTGCGGCTTTAAGCGGGCGTTGCCCTCAACATTCGGATGCGGCTTTGTAGATACTGTCAACATTGCCTGGATTTCGGATAACGACGGTCGCGGTTCCATGGATGCAACACAGCCCTGTCCCCAAGGATTCAATTATACTGCTGTAACCGGGACCAGGGTGGTTCGGACTCCTTCCGATTCGCTGAAATATTCTTTCAATTGGTGGATTTCAAACGGAAGCGCCGCTCAGGATTTTGGACCTCGTCGGGCCGGAACACCGGATGACCCCTTTCGTGATTTCGGAGGATTTTTGGGGACGCCTGAGGGGGACCGCAACAAATATTATATCATGCGGCACGAAGAGTTTGATTATGATCAGCTTTTCTCAAATGTTGACCATACCTCGGAAGGATGGTTGCCCAAATCTCCCCTGTCCGCCGGTTTCGCCGATGGCTTTGATACTCGATATTTATTATCATTCGGTCCTTTTACCATTAATCCCGGCGAAGTATTGCCGCTGAGTTTTGCCTATGTCGCCGGAGCCAATTTTTTGACCGATTGCGACGCTTTTAAAAATCTATTTGATGCCAATTATCCTGATAATTACTATAATTATCTCAATTTCGAGGACTTTGGCAAAAATGCTCTCTGGGCGTCATGGATTTACGATAACCCGGGATATGACACTGACGGCGACAAATACAAGGGAAAATTCCGGGTCTGCGTTTTCGATTCTTCCGTCGTGTTTGATACTACATCTTATGATCCTCTGATAATTGATACTACGGTGACATATCTCAAGGCCGATACGTCGTATTATGAAGGCGACGGGGTTCCCGACTTCCGAGGTGCGGCCCCGCCACCAGCGCCTAAGATGTGGGTCTATCCCAGCGTAAACCAATACAATGAAGGAGAATTGCGAATTCGCTTTAATGGAATGCGTTCTGAAACGGATAGAGACGTATTCAGCCGGCTGGTTGATTTCGAAGGGTATCGGGTTTATCAATGCCTGACCGGCGTTACCAGCGAATTTGTCCTCGCAACATCATATGATAAGGAAGATTATAACAAATATATCTGGATTCCTGACCGGGATAGATTTGAATTGAGGGAGCCGCCATTTACCATTGATTCTTTGCAAATTCTATTCGGCGATAATTTTGATCCTTTGCAGTATGATCGCGATCATCTCTTCTACTGGAAGGATTCCGCCTTCTATTTCGCCCGTCAGGATTGGAACCAATCCAACTATCTGGATTCCACGCGCATTCATAAGACCTACCCGTCCGAGCATCCGCCGACCACCCTGAATCTTGACTCGGCCAAGCAATATTACCCGGAGGAACTCACTGACGATGCATATTTCAAGTATTACGAATATGAATATAAACTGAAACACCTTCTGCCGTCGCAGTTATATTATGTGGCCGTAACCGCTTTCGATTATGGTTCCCCGGCCAGCGGACTGGAATCGCTGGAAGGTTCCCCGTCCCAGAATATGATAGGCGAATACGCTCAAAATCAGAATAGCGTGGTGGAAGCGAAGAAATTGAATGTCATCGTTTACCCCAATCCCTATCGAATCGATGCCAATTATCAGGATTCTTCGGGGGGCAAATTTGAGGGGCGGGATCCCAATATTGCGTCCCAGATACCGGATCGGAAACGAGCCATTCATTTTATGAATCTTCCGCCCAAGTGTACCATCAGAATTTTCACCATTGACGGCGATTTGATTCGCGAAATTAATCATGATTATCCCCCCAATTCTCCCCAGAGCATGCACGAAATTTGGGATTTAATCACGCGCAATACCCAGATGGTTGTTTCGGGGATATATTATTATTCCGTGGAATCCGATAGCGGCAACCAAATCGGAAAGATTGTGATAATTATGTAACCTGCGCGCTTAATTTATGGCCCCGCGGCGTCTAAACAGACGTACCGCGGGGCTTTTTAAGTTGTCTACGCCCCCGGATGAAATATATATTTTATTTGCTTTGGTTTTTTTTCGCGGCTTCCTCCTCAATGTCGTTTCCCTCACCCAAAAGCGATTTGTCGGCCCCGTCTCATTTCGCCTATAAAGCTACGGCGTCGGATCGCCCCAACTTCCAAATTGCGGTTCATAATGTCGGAAATGTTTGGCTGACCGTTACCAATATGGGTTTATTCGGGACCGGCACGATTGGTTCCATATTTGACCCATATACCGGAATGGCCGCCCCGTCGTGCGTCTTCCCCGCCGGTTCCAATATCACCTACCTTTATACCGGAGGTTTTTGGATTGGGGCCACTGTCGGACGTGACACTCTGGTTTCGGCCGGAGTCGATGATTATTATACGGTTTTTGAGCTGTGGCCGGATGAGGCCCCCGGGGGTGAGATCGAACGACGTTCCCTTCAGCCGTCCAGCCCGTATTACTCCGCCGAGGCGGTATCGGAGTTGGATATTATCTCAAAATATACCGATACCGTTACCAACCCCGCGGTGGTCGGCACCGACCAAAACGACGGCCGTCCCCATCAACCTTTGGGGATTGAGGTGACTCAGCGTTCCTATTCGTGGAGTTACGATTATGCCCAGGATTTTATTCTATTTGATTATTCCATCAGGAATATTGGGCGGAAGCGGCTCGATAAAGCTTACATGGGAATATATATCGACGGGGACGTCCACCATACATCCATTTCCGGCGACGAAGCGTATGGTGAGGATATGTGCGGCTTTAAAAGGACTTATCCCACGGGCGGTTCCTGCGATTTTCTGGATACCATCAATATCGCTTATATTATGGACGATGACGGTGATCCGGATCCTCAAAGCAATCTCTGGACCGGGACATCCGCCCGCGGGGCCGCCGGTGTCCGGGTTGTCCGCACCCCGTCCGATTCTCTCAAGTATTCATTCAATTGGTGGGCCACCAATTATAATGCCGCCACCGATTTCGGCCCGCGGCGGGTCGGAACGCCCGCCGATCCCTTTCGCGATATGAACGGCATCCTGGGAACCCCGTTGGGAGACCGGAATAAATACTACGTCATGCGTCACGAGGAGTTCGACTACGACCAGATGTACACCGCGGTTGATCATTCCGCCGAGGGATGGTTGCGTCCGCCGTCCAATGCACTGGATATGGCCACGGGCGGCGATGCCCGGTATTTGCTGTCTTTCGGGCCTTTTGAAATCGAACCGGGCGAGTTATTGCCCCTCAGTTTTGCCTTTGTCTGCGGGAGCGATATCCATGTCAAGCCGGATGATTTCAAGAATTATTTTAATCCTTACTTACCTGATAACTATTATAATCGGTTGGATTTCTTCGATCTGGCGGAAAACTCCAAATGGGCCTCCTGGATATATGACAATCCCAATTATGATACCGACGGCGACCATTACAAAGGAAAATATAGAATATGCTGTTCCGATTCGGTCGTTACAATTGATACCCTGCAGAATCCGCCGGAGACGACTATTGTCTGTCTGAAAAGCGACACCGTATATTATGAAGGCGACGGGGTTCCCGATTTCAGAGGCGCCTCGCCTCCTCTTCCCCCCGTGCTGACTATTCTGCCCCGGATAAGTCCATCCCATAACGGTGAATTGGCGGTCCGCTGGAACGGTTTGAGGAGTGAAATGACCCGCGATGTTTTCAGTAATCTGCTTGATTTTGAAGGGTATCGCGTTTATATCTCGTTATCGGCCCTGCAGACGGACTATGAGCTTTTGGCTTCATACGATAAGGAAAATTACAATCGCTGGGTTTGGGACAGCGATCACGCAAAATGGACATTGCCCGATCCGCCATACACTCTTGATTCACTTCGCCACTTATATGGCGACGGCTTCCAACCCCTCGATTACGATATTGATCATCATTATTATTATCAGGCGCCCGATGGTCAGAATTTCGTCTATTATTTCAGCCGGCAGGACTGGAATACGTCGAATCTGCTTGACTCCGCCGGTATTTATCGCCGTTTTCCCGATGAACCTTTCCCCTGTACTCTCAATTCCGACTCGGCCCGAATCCATTGTCCCGAGGCACTGACCGAAAAAGGAGATTTCAAATATTTCGAATATGAGTACGATATTAAAAACCTGCTGCCTTCGCACCTGTACCATGTTACCGTAACCGCTTTCGATTACGGCTCTCCCGGACACGGCCTGCAGGCACTGGAATCAAACAAATTGCTGAACGCCGTAGCCGAATATGCCCAAAATGCATCCGATTCCGTCGAAGCAAAGGACCTGAAAGTGATTGTTTATCCCAATCCTTATCGCGCCGACGGCAATTATCGCGGTGCTGAGGGAGGCGGCTTTGAGGGACGCGATCAGGATGGCCCGCCCGAGCGTACCCGCGCCGTCCATTTCATGAATTTGCCCCATAAATGCACAATCCGGATATTTTCCCTTGACGGCGATTTGATTCGGGAGATCAATCATGATTTTCCGGCCGGATCGCTTCAAAGTATGCACGATAAATGGGACCTTATAACCCGCAATACCCAGGCCGTTGTCTCCGGAATATATTACTACTCCGTCGAATCGGAGTCCGGCAATCAGCTGGGAAAACTCGTAATTATTATGTAATTAAATTGTAAGAAGAAAATGAAGATTAAAATAGCAGCTTTGATGATAATCCTTCTGGGGGCGATATCGGCGGGGGCCAGAACCAAATATCAGGAGGCTGTCCTCACGCAAATGAGCCATGCCGACAGCATTCCCGATGCCAGCATTAATGTTCATAATGTAGGTAAAATGGCCCTGACCATTACCAATTATGGCGAAATTGGCCTTCCTTCGGATATACCTGTTCCCGACCCGATGACCGGCGAGCCGGCTCCATCGCTCAGTTTTCCCAAAGGTTACGGCCTTAATTACCTGTACGACGGCGGTTATTGGGTCGGCGCTATTGTCGGACGGGACACTTTGGTGTCAACCGGAACCGGGGCCGATTATGGCGTTCACGAGTTTTGGCCACGGGCCTTGATTGACAGCGGCGCTATAGTATATCGCTCCACCAACAATCCGGACGCCCCGGAATACGATAGCGCCATATCCCAACAGGACTTCATAGCCAACTTTGCCGATACCTTGACCGATTCAAAATATACCGGATATGACCCGTATTCACGGCGGTTTCATAGGCCGATGAATGTTAAAATTTGGCAAAAGTCTTATGCCTGGGGGTATGATTATGCCGAGGATTTTGTCATCTTCGATTGCGTTCTTTTGAACCTTGGCCCGTACGAATTGAAAAACGTTTATATCGGTATCTATATGGATTATGATATCGGCAAGCAATATCGCTATGTCGGCGGCGATGATATCTGCGGATTTATCAGAACTGTCCCATCCCGTTATATTCCGGGGCTGATCGATACTATAAATGTAGCCTGGGCGGCCGACAACGACGGCGACCCGGACCCGATCAGCGGACAATATGCCGGATATTTCTCGCCGACTTCAGCGGTTGGCGTTCGTCTGTTGCGTACCCCCAGCGACCGGCTTAAATTCAACTTCAACTGGTGGGCATCGGATTACCGCGCCGAACAGGACTGGGGCCCCCGCCGGACCGGAACTGCAGATGATCCCTTCCGTTCCTTTAGCGGTTACATGGGGACTCCTGTCGGAGATATGAACAAATATTATATGATGGCGCGTGAGGAGTTTGATTACAATCAATCGGAAACTTATATTGATCATACCGTCGATGGCTGGCTCCCTCCTCCGGACAACGCCTACGGAATTTCCAACGGAGCCGATATTAAAACCCTGGTTTCCTTCGGTCCTTTTAATCTGAAACGGGGTGAAGTCGCTCCTTTCACGTACGCTGTCCTTGCCGGGCAGGATTTCCATAATTCCAAGAATATTTACCCCTTCCTCGATCTGGGATTGAATGCCCTCTGGTCCGAATGGATTTTTGACAATCCCGGGGTTGATACCGATGGC
>CALMKK010000158.1 GCA_937867135.1 uncultured candidate division Zixibacteria bacterium | reverse complement strand
ACGGCATCATCGCCGAACATTTCATAGAAGTCCCCCATCCGGAAGAAGAGGATTTTGTCCGGGTACTGGGCCTTGATTTTATTATACTGCTGCATCAACGGGGTGATGCCGCCGTGCTCCCGTGAAGAATCTTTCATCGTGCGATGACCTGAAATGTCTCATTTTCGGCCGCTTCGAGCCGCGCCTTGAAAATCATGGCCTGCTCCGACGACAGGAATTTTCCGACCCAAACCACGAAATATTTCCGTCCGGAGATGACCTTTTCGTTGATATCCACACTCTTGTTGTATTTTTTCATATTTTCGGCCATCATTAAAGCATTATCTCTTACCGAGAATACCCCCACTTGCACGGCATACGTAGTGCCGGTAATTTTTTCGGCGCTTTGATCGGCGCTACTTGTTTCAAATTGGCTGAGGCGATCGGTCAGATCATCCAATCCGACCGCTTCCGGAAATTCCTCTTTAAGCAGATTGAAGTAAAAGAGGGCATCATCGTTTTTCTTCTGTTCCGCGGCCGATGAAGACAATAAATAAAGGGCGGTTACGGTAATATTATCATAGGGGGATTTGATCAGGCTTTTCAGCGCTTTTTTCCCTTCCGCATATTTCTTTTGCTGTTGCATGATACGGGCCCGATTCAATTTGGCGTCCGCTCCGTCGGGGGAGTCGGGGTTTTCCCTCGCCAACAGATTGCGGAGGCGTTCCGCCGCTTGCGGGGCGCTCAAATTTTCATCGGCCGCCGCCTCCAATTTCATCATGGCCGTGCGAAAGTTACCGTTCTCCCAACGCGTCCGGTATTCGGCGGCGGTTTTTAAGACGCTATCGGGCCAACCGGCGGCGAAATATAAAAGCGCCTTCTGATAAAAAAAATATTCAGCGTCGGTCGGATCCACCCCCGTCTTCTGTGCCGTCTCTAGCAAAGCCAGTGATTTCCGCCCATCCGGCTCCAAAAGGGCCTGAGCGAAAATGCGGCCGCCGTCGCGATGCGCCGCCGACGCGGTGCTGTCCATCAGCCGCCGCGCTTCCTCGGTCTTCCCCTGACGAATGAGATTAATCAAATCCGAACCGTAAGCCGGTCCGGTGAAAATTAAAATAAGAATCGGTAAAAAAGAAAAACGGCGCATTAGACAACAAAACTATCAATCGCTTTGCACGAGGGACAGAACCATTTCTTGGTTTTCGACTTGTAGCCGCAGCGACTGCAATGGTACTGATTTTCCACCGTCTCGCGGCGGTCCTCCAGCTTATTAATCAATTCGCCCAAATGGCGCTTGTCGCCTATAGTGAGATATAATTTGGCCAAATCCAAAATTGGCAGGTACGAGTCGGGATGATCATCGGCGGCGGTTCCGAGATGCTCGGCGGCCACTGAGTATTCCCCCTTTTTATAATGGTATTCCGCCAGCATCATGCGCGCTTCGAGATTCTTGGGCGAGGTTTCCAATATTTCGGTGCAGATAGTCGAAATGTCACCGAATTTCCCGAGGTCAAAGAGCGCTTTCTTTAGACGGTTGAGGACATATTTGGAGGCATCCGGCATGACTTTAATCAATTTCTGCCAGAATTCGACCGCATCTTCTTCCCTGTTTTCGGCGAGATATGAGTCCCCGATATAGATATAGGCGGGAACACAGGCCGGATCGATATTGATGGCCTCCTTGAACAGCAGTCTCGCCTTATGATATTCCTTCTGAGTGTATAATTTTTCTCCCTGAAGAAATCTATAAATGGCCAATTCATTCCGGCCCTTGCCCCCCTCCAGTTTGGAGAGTTTTTCCTTAATCTCAAAAGCCGCTTCCCAATCACCGGTTTGGCCATAGACATCCAGAAGCTTTTCGGCCGCCCATTTGTTGTTGCCGTCAACCGCCATCAGTTCCTTGATAGCGGCCATAGCCGAGGCCATTTCGCCGAGTGCAAAGAAGTCTTCCGCCAGGGCCTGGAGAATGACATTCTTTTCACCGACGGACAACCCGTGGCGGATGGTTAAATCCTTATGAACCTGAAGAGCTTTGTCCGGCTTGCCATATTTGCGGAGAATATTTCCGATCCGTACATAGGCGTCAACATTAGTGCTATCGTCGGATACCACTTCCCGGAACTTGGAAAAGGCGGATTCCTCCTGACCGTCCAGCAGGGCCTTTAAGGCTTCAATATATGTAGTGGGGTCTTTGACCTTTTTTTCTTTTTTCAGGCGGTCATAATATATATAAATAAAAATCAACGAAATTAGTGCCAGAAGGAAGACAACAATAATACTTTCCATCGCTTACTCCTGGGTCCCGCCCGGTTTTTTTAAGAGATCTTTGGCTTCTTCAATGGGGCGATTACGTAAAAGGGATACTTCAGAAATAAGACCCTTAATCGATTTATTGGCTTCCCGCAACTGATCCGATTGCTTGAGATAAACGGAAATGAATAACAGAAGCGATACCAGAGAACCAAGGATAAATGACCAGAATACCACGGTAATAACTGGCACCGCGTAGCGTTTGGCCCAAATTAAGTCAATATCAACGGTTTGACTCGGTCCGCTGTTATAGACAGCAAATCCGATAATAATAATTATTATTATCAGGATCAGGATGGACCTGAAGACCCACATGATTCCTCCTTGGAAGAATTTTCCATTAATTTAATCCGTTGATAATAACAAAGTTGCCGGGATCAGTCAACTTAATTCGCATCCTGCTCTATTATTGGCCGAATTTTATTGTTTTTTAATAAACTTCAACCCGTCCAACATCTTGACAAAATCCTTTTCCAGAACATCGAAATAACGCCATTCACAGACAAGCTGTAACATTACGATATTATTGCCGTCCTTGGCAAAAAAAGTTGAGCCGCCATAGAAATCAGACACGACATCGGCGCGATCCGATTCGGAGCCAGCCCAGGGGACCTCAACGGTGTATTTCATTTGGGTTGCAATCCTAACGCCGGTAATGTCACCTATCGATTGTTTGCTTCTCCGTTTTACCAAGGCATTGCCGAAAAGCGATTTGAATTGAGAAAGTATATTATTTTTTTGCTTTGATTTATATTGTTCGGATAGAAGCGAATCGACGAATTGATCCACATTCAAGCTGGTCGTATCTATGTACATCACGATTTTGGGAACGGTCGTGAGGTTGGGAGCATTTTGAAATTGAATGGGAATATCATACTGTTTTTTACTGAGGATTATCCGCACCGGGCTTTTGCTCTTTTTCAAGGAAAAATCCCAGGCATCGGGAATAACCAATGAGACATTATAGATGTCATCCAAATAAGTCCCGTTTTCAACCGAGCCGGCCAGGTCTTTTTTTTTCGCGGACACAAGACTGAAAAACAAAGCGACCAAAAATACGGCGATTAGCAACCTTTTCATCTTTTCCTCCTCAAAACTATATCTAACTATTTATAGATTATACAGTTGGTAGTCAAGAAATATTTCGGAAAAAACGCCCTGATCGAAATAATCTTTTAAGTCGGAAATTGCGGATTCTAAAAATAGGGCGCTGTCTGAGAAGTGTTATTTCTTCTTATACTGCTCGAACAATCGACCCCATTCGGTGCCGGAAAATTTTCTTATGATTGATTTTCCGATGGTCGGGTACCAGAGCCAATCGTGATAAATATTGCTCGCCATGGGGGCCCAGAACACCAGCGGCGAATGCAGGGCGATTTTTTCGAGAAATCGAAGCGGCCCTTTGCGAAGCAATTGGTCGCCCCAGATCACAAAGGAACGTTTGGTTTTGAAACCGAAATTTACATCGGCAATATTTTCGCCGAGAATCTCAATTTCATTTATTTGTCCGACCCCCAGACCGCGCTCGTGGCACATTCTAATATAAGGAATCTGCATCGGGTCGAAGCCCATCATCTTGGCCGCGACGGCATCAATCGCCACCGAGTCGCTTGACGTGAGAATGTAATTTTTGGCTATCGGAATCATGGTTCGCGGTCCGGCGCCGTCACCGCAGACGGTGCCATCCATCACCGCCAAAATCGAAGGATGCAATTCTTTCTGCATAATCATCAAATCGACCAGGACTTCATGCATATATTTATGGGCATAATGCCGGACCTCTTTGAGCAAGCCCCCGAAAGCATTTTTGACGGCACCGGTAGTTACGGCATGGCCGTGCGTCTTGACGGTCGGCAGATGAATGATTTGCTTGCCGATGTACATTTTCGGTATTTCAATCCCCTCGGGGAAAATTTCATTCAATCTTAAAAGCGGTTCCTTGAAACTATATTTGACCCATTCCACTTCGGGGAGCGGCGTAAAACTCAGGCCGTACCGGTCGAGCACCGGCATCCAGAGATTATTCCGGGCCCCTTTAATCGGGTCGGTGACGACCGTCTTATTCTCCAGGGGGAACAATTTGCTCTTTTCATATCCATCCTCAACCAGAGTTTTAACCAGGCCCTCCAATTGCCAGGGTTGCGAGGAGCAGGCCGGGAAATATTTGGTCCAGGAGAGATTGAGTTTAATAACCGTATCTTTTTCGGGATTAATAATTGATTTATAATTAATAAGCTCCAAAAGCCGTCGATAGTCGGCGACTACTTGCGCGGAATCGGTTTTCAACACCGCTACTTTACTGCGATAACTCATCGTCCAAATCCTATCGGTTTGCGGGTCAGTCTTTCAATGTAATCGCGAGCCCGGCAAAATTGAAATTCTTCCAAGAGGCGCTCCAATTTCCTCATCATGGTATTGATGGAGCCGTATTGACGGTATTTTTGTAATAATGACAGACCCTTCATTCTGGGGAGCTTCTGGTCCACTTCCCAGGGATGCACATAAACCACCGCCGGGCGCCCGATCCGATTAAGTTTGCGAATGATTCCGGCGGTGTACCAGAGGGGGGAGTGACGCAGATAGCCACCGCCGCAGACCGGGAGATTCTTGCCCCACAAGGGCAAAGTGGAAGCCGGTATTTCAAAAAGGCTCCGTCCGCTTTCCAATTTCATCCGGAAAATTTCCTGCGGTCCATGGGGGTCGCCATATATATCATGTTTTACGGGGAAAATCGAGGAATCATAGGCAAATCCCAAATCCGCCAAAATTTCAAAGGCCCAGGGAGTGGAAGAATCGATCGACCAACTGGGGGCGCGATAACCGACCGGTGCCAATCCACAGGCATTCCGGATAACCCGAATCGCCATTTCGGTATCGGAACGAAAAGTTTCGCGGTCCACGGTTTTGACCATTATGTGGCGGTAACTGTGACAGGCTATTTCATGGCCGGCGGCGGCCACGGTCTCTATCAAATTCGGAAAGCGATCCGCAACCCATCCCAATACAAAAAAAGTGGCCCGTAAATCATTTTTTTCGAAGAGATTAAGCAGCCGCTCGGTATTGGCCACCACCCGGGATGGAAGCTCATCCCATTGGCGATAATCGATGTTCCCTTTGAGATTTTCAACGACGAACCAATCTTCCAAATCGACCGTGAGAATATTGGTAACCATGAGAACGGCTCTTTTCTTTAATTGTCAGATCGGACAGGTCCGCTAATGTTTGGAGGGTTTGTAATGATACCCGTAATAATTATAGTTGTAGTAATATGGGAGAGTACTTTCCAAATTATTAACGACAATCCCCAGCAACTTCTTCTTATTGGGCGTCAAAAGACCGCAAGCGCGGCTCACCACGCCCTTGGGCGTCACACCCGCCTTGACCACCAAAAGAGCCGCATCCACTTCTTCAATCAGGAGCATCGGGTCGGATACGGGAATCACCGGCGACGAATCGACCACGATCAATTCATAGTAAAACTTCATTTCCTCGATAATCCTGTGCACGGCCGGGCCGCTGATAAGATCGGAGGGATTGGGGACGGCCTTGCCGGCCGTCAGGATATCCAATTTATCCAAAGCGGTCTGCTTAATCAGATTGCCGACCGATAATCCTTCCTCCAGAATTTCGGCCAATCCTTTTTCGCGCGGGAGACCGAAAAGGCGATGAATGGTCGGGCGACGAAGATCGAAATCCATAAGGAGAGTCTTCTTATTTTTATGACGAACCGCCGTCAACGCCAGGAAGGACGAAATGATAGATTTCCCTTCCGATATGGTGGATGATGTCACCAGAATCGATTTTTTGCCGCTTTCGGATAAATTGCCGTTTATATTATGCAGAAG
This sequence comes from uncultured candidate division Zixibacteria bacterium, assembly GCA_937867135.1. Taxonomy (GTDB): domain Bacteria; phylum Zixibacteria; class MSB-5A5; order GN15; family PGXB01; genus UNRQ01. Next base: position 10,821 of record CALMKK010000158.1, on the reverse strand, counting down.
GCGCCTGAATTCGGAAGCTTCCGGCGCTTCGGCATCATAATAGTCGATAATATTCAGCCCGTTCTTATTAGCCAAGATAACCTCATTTAATTGCTTTTTTCGGTAATATCGAAAACCGCATCGTTCAATTTCAGATAAAACTCTTCGGAATATTCCAGGGCCCTGGCCGCCTTGGACAGATTGGGATTAATTTCCAGGGCTTTTTTAATACAGTCGATTCCCCTTTGCCAGGAATATCGCGACTGATGCAAATAAGACACAGCCAGTTCATAATAGAGGTCGACATACCCCGGATTTTTTCCGATTTCCTTCTCCAAAAAAGATATCCGCTCTTCAATACTATCCCGAGAAATCCAATTAGTGTACATCAGGAAACGATTGAAATGAGTGGAACGTTCCAGTCGAAGTTTCTCCTTTTTCTCTTCCCGGGCCCCCTTAAAAAGAGAATAAGCCCGCTGCAATTCCCCTTTGTTCAGAGCCGCGAAAGCTTCATCATAATAGGCCGTGGCTTTAAAATTTGGATTGATTAAAGTCGCCTTTTTCAATAGATCCCCGGTGCGGGCGGTTAAATCCGGGAACATATTGAAATCTTCTTTATTAACGGCATTGAGAATATAGGCCAGGGCCAGATTGAAATAAGCATCGGCATAATAGATATTCAATTTGATTGCCTCTTCAAATTCCATGACCGCCCGTTTGCAGGAACCGGCCGCCAGAAAAGCTTCTCCCAGTATATTGCGATAATCCGCGAAATTGGAACGCAACTCCGCCGCTTTGGTCCCCGCCTTTATGGCCGCATCATTGTGGCCCAGAGTGAGCTCTACCAGGGCCAGGTAATAATAGGCCTCGTGATAATCATGCTTGACTTTAACCGCAGCCTGGAATAACTGCCGCGCCTCCGGATTCATCCGTTTGAAAAAAAGAGCGGTGCCGAGATGAAACAGCAATTCCGGTCGTCCTTCGTTCAAAACATCTTTATAGCTTTTGAGGAGATATTCCAATTCGGACTTTTTTTCATCATGCGCCAATTTCACCATATTAAGAAGATCGGCTTCGCTGACGTCATCGGAATGCGGCAAATCAATCGAATCCAGCAGTTCTCCATCCGCAAATAGCGACGTTCGCACCGTTCTCTGGGCCGTATCATTGATGGTCTGGATCAGATATTCCTTACCATCATCGACTATGCGGCTGTTCAATTTATATGATTCCATCACTGACTCCCTGTGAAAATTCAGAAATGGGCCAGGCGAAGATTATCTCATCCCCCATGACCCGGTCCGAAAACACCCAGTCTATCGACAATCAGGACAACCGAGCCAAGAGCACCCAAAACCCCGACCCATCCGGCAAAGGAATCGATGCCGAGAAATCCACGGCTCCGCCGGGACAGGACGATAGTGTCTTCGGGACGGATAAAATATCGTCCCGGCTTACCAGTCTCCTGATATTTCTTCATATTTACTTTCATTATTTGTGTCTTATATCCATCTTTTGATATGACCGTCACTTTCTTGAGATTGGCATACTCGGTCGGTCCGCCGGCCAAGGCGATGGCATCCATCAAATCAGTGTTCTTCTCAAGGGTGACCGCCCCCGGACGGGCTATCTCACCGACCGCGTAAAACAGATTTTTCTGGGCCATCTGGTCGCTGATAGCCGTACCGGGTAGCCCCGCCGGAGTCCGCGGTATTTCTATGGTTTCTCCGGTGTGGACTTCGGGAAGTTCATCCATTTTGCCCGATGTTACCAGCGCCGAAACATTGACGACTTCCACTTTCCCTTTCTCGCCGCTTCCCCTGATAATCATGACGCGGGAAAGATCCCCGTATTCAGTCGCCCCGCCGGCTTCATTAATAATTGTCCAGAGGTCGGGAATTTTTTCAAAAGTGTATTTTCCCGGATTGCGAATTTGCCCGGAAAGAAAGACTTTCAGGTTGTTGTATTCGGTAACCCTGACCACCGCCTGAGAAATGGCGCTGTTGTAACGGGAAATCTGTTTGACGATTTTTCTTTCCAAATCAGCCGTGGTCACACCGGCGGCGTCGATTTCGCCGGCCACATCCAGGGCAATTTTGCCGTCCTGGCGGACGCGGACGGTGGCGTCGAGAGAGTGATCCTGCCAGAAGCGGATCTCCAGAACATCGCCCGGACCGATTAAGTACGAATCAGTTTGAGCCGAAGATGTCGGCGCGGCCGAAATAATCAATATGACCAGCCCGAAAAAAACGAGCCATCCCTGCTTTTTTGATTTGCTCATAGTTCCTTGTTATCAATTTTATTATCGGCAACCGTCAACCGGCCGCCCTATTTTATAAAATCGGCACCTTGCCGAGTTTCATTAAGTTATCTTCAGGGAGATAGATACGCAAATAAAAACCGTTTCACGAGTCTTATTATCCCTCTCCCCTGCTATTCCCGATGACTATATTCAGGCAGATACAACCGGGAGCAATTCCGCCCTTCTCCTTTGGCCTTAAGAAGCGCCATGTCGGCCGCATTTATGAGGGCATCAATATTATCGGCATCTTCGGGGAAAACGGCTCCGCCGATGGATACCGAATAAAACTGCTTCCCGCCGGTTTCCAATTCGAGAGGACTTTTGGAAATTCGTGCCCTAATTCGATCCATAAAAAGACGCACTTTCGATCGATCGGTCTCCGGCATTATCAGGCAAAATTCATCGCCGCCGTAGCGGGACACAACATCGTTGGACCTCACCGACTCCAATAAAATCTTCCCGAAAGAGCGCAGCAGCTGATCCCCGGCCTGATGCCCCAAGCGGTCGTTAATTGATTTGAGGTCGTCGATATCGAAAATTAAAAGAGCCAGATTGCGGCTATACCGCTTGGCACGATTGAATTCTTCTTTAATCTGCCTTTGAAAATAACGGTAATTATATACATCGGTTAAGCCGTCGGTGTACGATAATTCCTCGACTCTTTCGTATTGCGTCACGCTCTCGATAAGCGGCAGGGCTTCCGCCCTGAACATTTGCAGGCGATTCAGTACGTCCCGGGGAACTTTGTTGCCGTTCCATGCCAGAAGAGCTTTGCGGCTTCCCGGCCATGAAATGGTCGTCAAATATTTTAAATCAAAATCCTTAATCTGATTCAACTTTTCGAAAAGAGGCTGTCCTACCTTCTCGGCATCCTTCAAATCGCAAATATTCTCGGCCTCAATTTTCTTAATCAAGAAATTATAATTATCCTTGAAAATTTTGGCGGAATTATCGTCGATATTCCAATTAATCGCGATCACTGCCTCATCGGCGCGAGCCGAGGGGGCCACAAAAGCCATTTTCGAAAAGCCGCACTCCTTCCGCAGGAAGGCCAGCAATTCCGGCACCAGTTGACGGCTGTCTTTTATTCTGAGGTACCGGCTCATCTCGCCGGCCAGCATCGAACCCGGCCGCGTTGATTCCTTTTTTTGCAGGTCGTTCAGACTCTTAATCCGATCCTCGTATTTTTTAATTTGCTGTTCCTGCGATCCGATATGATAGGCGGCTGACAGATTAAAAGCCAGGGTAGTCGCCAAAAAGCGCAAGACCGGATTGTCGGGCAGGTGGGCCGTTTTAATAAAATAAAGCCCGTATAGGTTATTGCGGAGATAGACCGGAAAAAAGAATGCCAAGCCCAGCTCTTCCAGACGACGGAGATATTCCGCCGGAACGGCCTGTTTCAATTCATTTATAGGGGATATCGTAAATACCGAACTCAATCGACTAGAAAGATTTTGATTAACTTTGAGCCGGAATTCATCGCGGTCGAATTTCTGAATACCGTGATAATAATTGAGTTCCAATTGTCCTTTATTTTGCCTTAGGAATAGGATTTTGTCGCATTCAAGATATTTCTTGAGGGTCATTGAAACACGGCCGGCAATATCCTGTATTTTCCCGGTTTTTATGTTATTAATCATCCCGGCCAGGAGATCATTGACCGCCTCTTCACTAACAAGGATTTTGCCCCTTTCTCTTTTCCGGCGCATCAGAATCAGGCCGGCAAGAAGGGCGACAAGGGCGGCGAGGATGGTTATTAAGACTTTTTCAATCATAAACTTAAATTATGATTTCCAACATCAAGTTATTGATTTCAATAAATGTGTCAATCGAAAATATCAGGAGCGTTTCCATGACTGGCGAGCAAAACGAAAACGGGCGCGTCGGGATACCAGACGATTTTTCTTCAAAAGCCGAAAAACCCCCCACCAGCCCAAGCGGTGTCCCGGGGCGGTTTCTTCCAGCACCAGACAAAGTTCAGAAATCGTATAGAAGGGATCATCGCGAATGGCGCGCATGACGATTTCCTCCGCCTCAGATCGTCCCTGTACCGGCATTCGTCCGGCCGTGGTTCCCGGTTTTGGAGCCGACTGAAGCCCGGTCAGGGCAGGTAATTCCTCAACGACGGTCCGGACGGCGACTATCGGGTCTTTTTTTTTTAGGCTATCCCCGGCGACGCCGGCAAAAGCATCCTTGGCGGCGTTTAAATTCTCAAAAGCGCTCAGGACATTGTCAAATTCAAGCAATTCATAAATTTCATGAACATTAGGGACCATATTGGCCAATTTTATGTCCCCTTTATTTTCCCGGATTTCCCGGATGCGGGAGATAAAAATGCCCCAACCGGCCGATGAAATATAATCAACGCCGGCCAAATCGAGGACTATATTGAATCTCTCCCGCTTTAAAATCCGGTCGAGCACTTCCTCCAAATGGGTGGCGGTCAGGGTATCGATGACGCCGTCCACGCGAATGATTGAGATACTGTCATCTCGGCCGCTTTCGGAAACGGATATTTTAATGTTATCCATAAAGGTAATTATAAGCAAATTACTCAAAAAAGCAGTAATATTTTTTAAAGGGAAACCGACCCTGATGTGGTTCGGAAAAGCATCTTTCTAAGGCAGCAGATGCTTCTCAATTATGCTATCCGGTGCGGGCCCGGCCCCGTCATCGGCCACAATCGATATAAAGGTAATATCATCGCTTTGAACCGCCATTCCGGCGTGGTCATCGATACTTGACAAAATGAGCGACGAGACTTCTTTGGGGTCATTGGCGGTCATCTGAATCACTTTTTCATCGAAGAGGGCCACCAGATGATCCAACCCGTACTTGTCCCCGGTGCGATCCATCGACTCGGTGATACCGTCGCTGTAAATAAAAATCACATCTCCCTTTTCAATGTCAAGCGTTTGTTCGTTCAACCGCGCGGCAAAATCATCTTTCGATTCAAGCGGCAGGCCCAACGGCACCCCGGACGGGTTCACCATTTCCGACTTGCCGGTGCGACGCCGAAGCAAAATCATCGGGTTATGGCCGCCGGAGACGACATTCATCTTATGAGTGGCGGAGTTATAGACCGCCAGCATAATGGTTATGAATATCCCCGGCGGGATATCATCTCTGATATATTTATTCACATCGACCAGAATTTGATGCGAGGATACCTTCCCCTGTGCCTGTATTTTTATTACAGTTCGCAGAACCGACATCACCAGCGAGGCCGGAATCCCCTTTCCGGAGACATCGGCCACCAGCAGACAATAATCATTTTCATCAATTTTGAAAATATCGTAAAGATCGCCACCGATACGGGAGGCGGCCCGATAAAAGGCATCCAGTTTCAGGCCGGGAATATCGGGCAATCGGGCCGGCAACAGGGTTTTTTGTATCTGTCCGGCCACTTCGATTTCTTTCGCCACTTTCTCTCTCTCAATGATATTCTCCCGGTCGCGCCGCAATCGGCTCATCATTTCATTAAGGGCCTTGGAAATTTCGAAATATTCCTCCACCCCTTCGAGCGGCAGTTCCGTCTCGATATCGCCCGAGGTGAATTTGCGGACCCGTTCCGTAATTCTCACGATCGGACTGACAAAATAATTGGATAAGAGATAGATGCCGCCGATTCCGATGGCCAGACCTATCAGAGTCAGAAAAATTACTTTGCGGCGCTCGGCGTTTATTTCTTCAATATAATATTTGCCCGTATAGGAGACCTGGACCTCGCCCATCAGGCGATCGCCGCTTCGTATATAATGAATCTGGTAATTGAGCTGTTCTCCATTGGCTTTGTATTCCTGATATCTTCCCACCAGATCGGGATTGACTCCGGCGGGAGGAATATATTTTTTATGCAAGTTTTTAATATCGCGGGTATCGGCGAGAATATTTCCGGACGAATCGGTTATGATAAGCATCAAAAGCTCCGGATTGGCCCGAGTGTAACTTATGGCCAATTCATCGAATTCGACATCCGAACGATGATTGAGAATATAGGCCGCGGCCTGGGCCGCGACCGTTTTGGAAAGGGAATTAACCGTATCATGCAAGTGCTCATGGGTCTTGATGACGCTTCGATTATTAATAAAAATATACGACCCGGCGATAATTATCAGCATTATGAGAAAAGTATAAACCGAGAATTTGACCCGCAGGTTAAACATACGGCCGAGAACCAATCGGGTTTTTTCCGGTTGGCGGGAAATCAATTTGGTCATGCGCAATTCATTGAAACCGGGAGCGGAGATATATTCGACCGAGTCCATGATCTTGCTGATCATGTAAAATCCCAGCCCCCCCTTGCGCCCGGAATCGACCAATTTTTTCAAATCGAGTTTGTTCCCCCCGTCGGGCTGGAAAGAGCGGCCGCTGTCGATCAGGGAAAAGACAATCCTCTTTTTGAATATTATGATGCGAATGCGGACCGACCCCTTCTCATAGAGATAGGCGTGCCGGATAATATTGGTTACACCCTCTTCAATCGCCAGGGTAATGGCGCCGACATCGCGGCGGGACAGGCCGGCATTTATGCACGTTTCCCGCACCAGATTTTGAATTGATGGAAGGTAGTGTTCTTCCGCCTGATATTCGGCGTTGATTTCTTTTATCGGCCTGGTAAACATTTTTTGGAAGGTATGGCCGGAAGCGGTTTAATACAACATAAATATGACCGCGCGGCTACCGTGACTGCAAGCGCAGTTTGGCCTGCTCGATGTTGTTCATGGTGTTCTTATTGCCGGGATAATATTTGAGAACCTCTTCCCAAAGACTAATCGCTTTTTCGTAATCGCCGTTGCGGAAATATTCAAGAGCATTGAGATATATTTTCCAGACATTTTCGTCCTTTTGCAGAACTTCCAGTTCCGTGGCCTCTTTCATTAACAGCCCGATTTTATCCAGATATTCCCTGGCCACGACATTATCGGGGTCGGTTTTCAGCACTTCTTCGAAACGGCGCTTGGCGTCGGACAAATTTCCCAGAGAGAATAGTTCCGCCCCTTTGCTGATCATTTGGAAATTGTGCAGTTCGGCGCCGGTCTTGGCAATCAATTGCTTGACGGCGGCATTTCCCGGCGAGAGCTCCATTATTTTGTTATAGGCTGTAATAGCATCGGCATAACGCCCTTCCCGTTCAGCCCGAACCGCTTCATCGGTCATCTTCCTGATTTCGGCGTCGCGCGCATCAAATATCTGCCGGCGTAAGGTGATAAATTTCTGGTTATTCGGCTCCGTGTCCAAAGCGCCATTGATAATATCAAGGGCCGCCGCATAGGAGCCCTTTTGATAGAACATCTCGGCCTGGGAGTAATACGAATCAAGCGCCGTCGGTACCATTTTTCGTTCGCTTGAAGCCATTTTGGCCCTCTCCAGGAGAGATTCACGGGAATTCTCAATCTGCTGCAGCCGGTTTTTAACATCTCTGTCGCCGTCATTAAATGCCATCGCCCGCTGATAATAAGCATAGGCCGAATCGATGCTATTGGTCCGGTAGTACTTATCTCCCAATTCCTTGAAGAAATGGAATTGCCGCCGGCGATCCTCCAGAATCAGGGAGCTTCCCCGGGCATTTTCCAATTCCCTTTCTTGACGCAATTTTTCCGATACCGGCGTCCCGACCGCAATGGTCAGGCCGAGGCGATGCGAATCGGACAAATCATTCAGGAATTTATAGGCATAGTCAAAATGAAGTCTCTGATAATAAATACCGAGACCAAAAGTAAGATTATCCCGATCGTATCCGGCCCGCAAAGCCAGGTACTTATGATAAACCGATTCCAGACCGAAATGAAGTTTCAAAGAGCGATCTTCGGTCTTTTCCAGCCCGATTCCGACGTTGTGCTCAAAACCGGTTCCCAGGGCGAATTTCTTAAGACCCACGCCCGCCTCAATGGTGGTCGGGGTAATTTCTGTCTCTTCATCGAGACGGAGCCTGGGAGCGATAATGTCCTGGAAAAGGATTCCCGCCGAAATATTCTTATAAATATTTTTGTAGAAGGATAAGTCCAATCCGACGCCATAGGCCGATTTATTATCGAGCGATTGATTCACAATTTTCAGGGCCGTCCCCAGCTTAAATCCGCCTTCCAGCCGGCGGCCATAAGCCAAGAGGAATTGCCAGGTGCTGTAAGAAAACTCGCCCATATCGTTCCAGTCCTGACGGCGAACGATATGGCCCGTCCCGAGGCGCATGAAGGAGAATCCGAATCCGCCCAGTTTGGGATTGGGATAGACATAGGTCATAACGTCATATATGGAGCCCTCAAACAGGGTAACATGCATCAGGTTTATTTCCTGGCCGTCCAATCCCGACAACGCCGCCTGGTTCCAGAAGACGGCCGAAGCGTCATCCGATAATCCGACAAATCCGCCTCCCATTCCGAGCGCCCTCACGCCCGAACCGAGCGTAAACTGCGATTCCCGTCCGGCGTCACCGGCGGCATGAATCGAACCGCCCAGTAGTACCGCGGCGATAATACAGCCCAAGATTATTCCGATCGCCCGTCTCATTTCAGCACCGCCAATTTGAGTTTGTACGATTGCCCGCTTGAGGTATTTCGGATAACCATCACATAGACGCCATTCATGACCATTTTACCGTCATCATTGCGCCCGTCCCAATTGATATAGTTGGGCCCCTGCTGACCGCCGGATGAACCGGCCGGAAACAGGGTGGAAAACACTTTCTCACCCGCGAGGGCATAAATATCAAATTCGACTTTGGCGTCAGTCTCCAGATTGTAGGCGATTTCGGCCTGCTCGAGATTCGGATTGAAAGGGTTATTTCGAATCATCAATGATTGCTCGGTCGATAGCGGTGTAATAACAAAATTCGCGCCGACTCGGAAATTGCTGTCAAAGCGGCCCCGAACCGGAACCGGCTGATTGATCCGCGGTCCCGAAACGAATATGGCCCGAACATCATTGTTGGCTATTTCCAGATTAAAACCGGATTGGGTAATAACATCACCGAAGCGGGCATGGAATGATATGGTTTTCTCGTCTTTAGGCTGAAACGTAAAATTCATGAATGATAGCCGAAGAATATTATCGGTCGTATATGCCGTGGTCAACTTGCTGTCACCGTCGAAAAAGCCGCTGGAATCGCCGGTAATAACCGTCTCCGGCGATATGGGATTCCCCCTGCGGTCGAAGAAACGAACATCTATGGTTTTGAGGGCAATAATATTCAACCTATTTTCGGTATTATTTTTCAGGGTTAAGGTTAAAAGCTCGCGGGTTGTCCCTTCGACGATTAAAGGCGCCGGGCTCCCCGCGCCCGAAACGAGCAATTCCGCCGCGCTCGGCTCAATTACTACCGGTATGGCAACCTTAGTTGTTTTTACCTGAGCGGGCAATCCCGTGTTTTTGTCAATGGGGATGCCGGTCAACTTCACCACCAGGCTGACCAAGGTCGTTATCGATGGCGAAACAAGCGACCATTGGCCGGTGCTGTCGACCGCTAATGTCATCACCGATGAATCCGGCACGCCAAAGTCATAGGATCCGGTTAAGAGCATGACTTGCCCCCGAAGAGCTTCAGCTTGTCCGGTATTGTTCATTTGTACTGAAATTGTGAAGGCCTGGGCATAATCCAGATAATGAATGGTCCCATACGCCCCGCTGATCGTGGCGGTCAGGTCAATATACGCCGGAGATTGGACGGTCACGGCGGTAAAATTGTCATCGGGAGGCAGAATCACGGCGCCGGCGGACGAAATCATCGATTTAAAAATCTTAATCGGAATGGAGACACTGTCGGCGGTTAAGGGAAGCGAGATGTCTTTATAATTATAGGCGGCGATGGTGTTTATTACTCCCGTGGCCAGTGTATCATGGCCATTTTCCGAAGTAATAACGGCATTCACATTTGAGACCACCTGCCCGGAGAGATTCTGCACCCTGACCTTAATGGCGAAGGTTTGCCCGTAATTCACATAGGGCGGATTGACCGTCACCAAATCGGTCGAGACTATCTTAATTTGCGGCAGATTCGAAACTGAAATCCGTTCCGAGCCGAACGAAACAGTATCCGACCGCGTCATGTACAGCTCCATTCCCTTCAGGAACAGGCGCGGGGTTAGTTCCGCGTTTAATAGGGATGTTGGGATTGAGATCGCTTTTGTGGTCAGGTGACTTTCACCAGGTTTTAAAGCAAGACTGGAGGAATTCAATTTGCCGGTCAGGATACCTCCACTATAGGCCAGTTCAAATCTGGAATTGACAGAATCAAGCGCAAGGGATGTTTTACCGGCCAGGTCAATTTCAAATTCGAACGAAGTCTCGCCGCCAGCGGCGACAATGCTCGGCGATAATGTCCCCGGATGATAACTCAGAGATGCCGGATATACGACAAAAACCGAGTCAAAATTGTACAAACTGGTGCGGAAGAAAAGTTGTCCCGAGTAATAAAGATAAATTCCGGCCGATATGTTTTTGAACTCTTCGGGGCAATCTCCATTTTGGCGCAAGTCGGGAAGATGCAACCCGGTAAATTCAATGGTTATGGTTTGGCCGTCTATTTTGCCTTCAAAGGCATC
>CALMKK010000157.1 GCA_937867135.1 uncultured candidate division Zixibacteria bacterium | reverse complement strand
CTGGGGATGGGTCTATTCCAGTTATCTACTCCATCAATCGTTTTTCAAATATCTCTTTGGCGCCGCCGATGGCAATCCCTTTGACGCCATGGCCCTTTCCTGGCTGGAATACCCCTACCTCCGTGATCTGATTTACGGTCAGAATTTCTTCGGCGACCCTTCCATGACTATTTATGAAAATGTCCCGATACATATGGACATGGCCGTTTACTCCTCGCCGAACGGCGCCTGCCGGGTCGAAATTTCTGCGGCCGGGAATCCCGTTGCAAATGCCTCGATGACTCTTTCATCCGGAGAAAACGTCCTGGATAAAGGCACGACCGATGCTTCCGGCGTCTGGACGACTTCGCTGCCCCTAAATTATGACTCCGTCTATGCCATTACGGCCAATAAAGAGGGCTATATTGTTGTGCAGCGGAATTATTCGCCGTCAATCGCCGCCGATATAAAAGACAAAAATGAATTACTTCCGGCCGAATATGAATTGAAGCAAAACTATCCTAATCCCTTCAACCCCTCGACGATCATTGAATATGCCATTCCGGTTCGCTCTTCATCACAATTGGATATCTTCAACCTGCTGGGTCAATTGATACGAAAAATGGATCTGGCCGAAAAACCGGCGGGCCGCTACTCCGTTCAATGGGATGGAAAAAATAACTACGGCCGCGAAGTATCATCAGGCATTTACTTCTATCGCATCCGCGCCGACAAATTCAGCCAGACCAAAAAAATGGTCCTTCTCAGATAGTTTCTATTTGAATATAGAATTGAATCCGGCCCGTAAATGAGCCGAGATATAAAGAAGAGCCCCCCAGAAATACAGCGCCATTCGGGCCGCTATGCTTCTTCCGCAGTTTTTCCTGAAATATCGAAACATGGCCCGATGCGATTCCAGAATCATCTGCGGTTTTCGCGTCCGCGTCGAGCCGCCGACAAAGTGCTCTATCACTGCCTCCGGATAATATATATTGGTATGGCCCGCTTCCTTTGCCCGGCGGCAAAAATCGACATCGTTAAAAAATATCCGGAAGTTCTCGTCGAATCCTCCCAGACGATTGAATAGTTCCCGCCGAAACATCATCGCCGCACCCATCGGCTGATCCACCTCTCGTTCGGATAAATGATCGAACCACCCCATCTTCCAATGGCCGAAAATTCTGGATTGCGGAAACAGATACGCCAGACCCGTGAATTCAAAAAAAAGATCATAATAGCGCGGAAATGACCGGCATGATTTCTGAAGAGCGCCGTCAAATCCGTTTAATCTCGGTCCGATAACCCCTATTTTTGATTTACCGGCGAGATACCCCGCCAATTTCCGATTCGCCTCACTTTGAATTTTAGTGTCCTGATTAAGAAGTAATATATATTCCCCCGCGGCCGCTCTTACCCCCTGATTGGCCGCCATCGCGAATCCGGCGTTGATTTCATTTCTTATCAATCTAACCGACGGGAATTTGTTCTGAATCAACTCAACGGTACCATCTTTCGAACCATTGTCGACGACAACTATTTCAATCTGTGATTCGCCTGTTGACGCGACCACCGAATTCAGGCAATCCTCGATAAATTCCATCCCGTCGAAACTGACCACCACCACCGAAATCTTTTCCGCGGTCGCATTCATTTCAATATCCGTTCCAGAAGCGCCCCATATTTCTCGGCCATTGCCAAAGTCGTATATTTATATAATGAGTGATAATCTCTTGCCACCAACTCCGGAGAACCTGTCGATACGAGGGCGAATTCCTTAATATATGATGCTATCGCTTTGGCATCCCCATCCGAAACAACCTTTCCCCGGCCATATTCATTAATTAATGCAGCGGCATCGGAATGCTCCGGCACCACTCCTAAAATCGGTTTGCCGGAAATCAAGTAATCGAATATCCGCCCCGGCAAGATATTATGTCCGCCGAACTTCCCTACCCCCAGATAAAGCATATCCGCACCCGCTAAGGCCGCAATCGATTCTTTTCTCGGCAAATATCCCTTAAACTGCACCCTATCATGCAGGCGATATTTTGCCAAAAGCCCTTTCATCATATTCGCATCATAATGTCCGGCGTGAACAACGCAAATTTCTCTCTTTATTTTTATTTCATTATTATTCAATAGCCTCATCGCTTCAAACAGCGGTTCCACCGGGCATAAATAATTGATTGTCCCCAATATGCCGATTGTGAATTTTTGATCCGGCTGAGTATTGGCTGTTCGCCATATATCAATATGCTCCGGATCCGCCCCGTTCGTTATCACTTCGCCCCGACCCAAATATTTCTTTATATCATTATTTACCGCCACGACCTCATAGGCCTGTTTGGTTATATGCTCTTTGAGCTTTTGGGCCATCTGAATCATTTTTTCGTTTGCATATACCTCTTCAATCGGTCGCGAAAACCATAAATCCCTGAAATCCGCCACCCATGGCAAACCATATTTCCTTTTCAATTCCAGGCCAATAAGATGCGCCGAAATAGGAGGTGATGTGGTAATAACGGCATCGAATTTATTATTTTCGATAAGTTGACACCCCTTCCGAATAGCATATCTCTTCCAGCCTATTTTTGCATCCGGAAAATAGCGCCGGCCGGCTCTGCTTCCCTTCTCTTGAGTCACTCGTAGTCTTCGTATTCCCAACAAGTACAGGAGCCGCGCCGGATCATGCGAACCGGTCCTTAAAATTTTCGCGGTATCCAGATTCTCCAAAAGTGAATAATCATATTCGGGATAAAGAACCTTTTTAACTGTCAGGACCATCACATCACAACCGAACCGGGGAAGATATTTAAACAACCCCATGGGTCGCCCCACGCCTCCCATTCCCAGCGGCGGGAAATAGTATGACACCAGCAAAATTTTTCTATTTCTTTCCGCCAATTAGTCCTTCCATTATTTTCAATGTCTGGCGGATATTATCCGCAAATAACGCTTCATTCCGCACCTTGCGGTGATTTTTCAAGAGAATCCCTCTGTAATTAAGATCCCCTGACAATAGACGAGCCAATCCCCGGCGAAGTGTCTCGGCATCATTCGGGTCAAAAAGGATGCTGTTATCTTCATTCGCCCACTCCCGCACCCCCGGAATATTTCCGACCACGGGAAACAACCCCGCCCCCATCGCTTCAATCAGCGATGCCGGCGAGGAATCCGACAGCGCCGCCGATAAATAGACATCGAATCCCGCCAGAAATTTTATATAGTCTCGCCGGGGCAGAAAATTATAAAAATTGATTCCTCCGTCGGGAAACGCCCGTTCCCATCTTCCTCGAAATGATTCGTAAGCGTCGCCCCATGCCGGGAAAGTCAGCGAAACCTTCTTCCCCTTAATCAAATCGCCCAGCGCATCGATTATAAAATCATTGTTGTAAACTCTATTGTGCGGGCGCGGCACAAAAATCTGCCGTGGTCGGGCGGAATCGATACTGACATTTTCCTTTTTCCA
>CALMKK010000156.1 GCA_937867135.1 uncultured candidate division Zixibacteria bacterium | reverse complement strand
TTAAACCTTATACTGCCAAGATTACCTCCCGTTGCACCAAAAGTCAAGGGAGGCCCTGTCGGGCGGAGGATAAAATTGTCCCCCAAATCCAATCCTTTATCGGGCGAGATCTTTCCCGGGAAAGAGAAACCTCAGTATTCTCTGCGATACAATTTTACCGGTCGGGCCAGAAGTTCTTTGGCTCCAATACGGTATCTGTCAAAATCGGAAAATCCTGAAACCGGTATAATATATCCGTTGACAGAATGGACGACCTTGACCTTGACTCCGTTGTTTCCCTTCGCAAATGAGCACCTAAATTTCGCGTACGGATTGACCACGCTGTCATCCGGTGCAACCGCCACCGAATCAAATTGATAGGTCGTGTCCCAGGTAATGTTAATGTCGTGTTCATCCAAGCTGGGATAATTTAAATCGATGGGAGTTTCCCGTTCCTTGAGATTAAGAATTTCAACGGCATTGGGCGCCGCCGCCAGAAAGGGATCGATATAGAGGACATTCTGTATTTTATCAAGCGGTCTTTTTCGTTCCGCCTTTATTTCGACTATCAGGGGTTCCACTGTTCCGGCCAGATTAGCAATATCATAGCCGATTAGACTATAACGTTTGCTTCCGCCCGGCAATAGACCATAAATAAGATTTTGCGATTGGTCCTTATCCATATGCTGCAATCGCATTTTCAGCGAAAGGGCTTTATTCCCGTAATAATTGAATCGCGATTTAAAAGAAACGCCGCCTTTGATATCGATGAAGGCTTCCGTTGAATCGACCACCCGATTATCCTCGGGCCGGCTCATCGGAGATTTGCCCAGCACGCCGCCGCTGTCGGTCACTATCAGGAGCGGAATATTCTCATCCATAGGCGGCATCTCTCCAAAGCGGCAAATATTGCAGGTCGGGTCCATCCAGATCGTATCATCGCCATTCAGGGCCATTACAAAAACATGATTAAATCCAAAATTCGGAAAACCCTCATCGAGGAGACCGGCACCGCGCGTCAGCGCCAGGGCGGGGTAAGCTTTAATGCCCTCATTCCACAAACGAGACAATAATAGCGTGCTCAATCCCTTGCAGTCGCCGTAGGCTTTTTCGGCCGTAAATTTGGCCTCGGCCGGCTTCCAGCCGCTGATGCCTATTGATACCGCCACATACCGATTTTTATCTATCAAATCCTCATAAATTGATCGGATGACCGACCGGTGGTCCGTTGCCGATGAGTCGTATTTCCCGCCTTCCTCTAAGTAGCAGTCCCGGGCCAAATTGGCATACCATTTCCCGATGGCCGACCAGGTGCTGGAATCGCTTTTATAACCGTTCAAATCAACTTTTTCCGACACCAGAGCCAATTGCACGGTCTGAGGATAGCCGTCGGGAAGATAATCATCAAATTCGGCCGCCGGGATGGAATCCATTTGCCAGACATAATTTATGCGATCCCCCTTTTCGGATTTCGTCGGAATCAAATCGGCCCCATAAGCCTTCCAGGCAAATCCGAAATCTTTCGGGCAATCCAATTCAAAAGAGGCATGATCAACCGGGATGTCGGACTGAAAATAATCCCCTCGCAAAAAGAACAGGGAATTCATATTCATTTCATATTCAAATTCAAGCGAATAGGGAAAGCGGGTGCTGGAAAAAGATTTTGAATAGGTGCAAATGTCACCGTAAACCTGATACGAAGGGCCAAAACCGCATATTTTGATAAAATCCTTTTTGTCAAACGATTCCATTACCTTCCCGACCGAATCTATGACCTTGAGGCTCAATCGGGATAGGCTGAAATAGGGGCCCTCCGGGGCGGCAAAAGAGCCGTGTTCGCTGCCTCTGGCATTAAGAATGGTGACCTTGAATTTCACTTTCAAATCGGCATTGTTGCCGTCAATTTTGCATTGCCAGATTTTGAAATCATAGAAGGCCCCTTTTTCGACGGCCTTATTGTCAGGCGAGCCGAAAGCCGACATATCTAGGAGAAACAGCGAAACCAGACTGATGAGTAATAACCGCATTCCGACCTCCTGTCAGTTTGTTCCGCTGATAATTATTTGATCTTCGGTCGATGAGGCCACCCGTGAAAAAAACTTGCGCAGGTCCGGATATGCACCGGGCGGAAAAAGCACCTTTTCAAGAGTTAAAACGGAACCGATGGCGATGCCGGAACCGTCGAACATGCAATGGCGCGAAAAGGAAATGCCCGGCGTCTGAATGGTCAGCGGATCCGGGAGCGTCACCGAGACGATGCTGTCCTCGAAGGAAATATGTATCATATTTTGATAGACAAACGGGTAGTTGAAATCAACGGGGAAAAATCGCTTCTCGCTCCGAAACGGATTATCGTGAAACATATACTGGATCACGTTCAGGGCCGAATTATTATCGAGTCTCTTGACCAGATCGTCGATTGTATAGGCCATATATATTTTCAGGTTTTCATGATCGGCGTTATCCAGAAGGGTCGTATCGATATTGCACGTCAATCCCAGCTTGTCCAGGAAATTCTCTTTGATGAAATCCTTCGCGGCTTCCTTCTCAAATTCCGGGCCGTATTCATCGGCAAAGTAGCCGGTCAATTTCACGTTGGTCGTGCAATGGGCCGAACCTTCGGAATCAATATTTATACTGGTGACATCAATGCGCAATGTCTTCGGGTCGTTGAGCCTCATTTCTATAACCCTTGACGCCGCCCCGTCAATTCGCAATCCCCCGGTGACACGATAATCAGGCGGAAGATCCCCATAGGGGCAATATTTGGAGGAAGCATCCAGATAGACGGGGACGGAATCGATCTCGGCCTCGCATATCATATGGTCGAATTGCGACAATTGATTCAACTTGGGAACAAAGACGCCTTTTTCGCGGGAGCATATGAGAACCGGCCAGGCTTTGAATCCCGCGGCCCTGAACATCTGAACCATAAGGACATTCTTTTCATAGGCATTTGCTTTTTTCTCTTCGATAAAATCACCCAATTTGGATTTCTTGGCGGCGTTCTTGTCGTAATTTTCATCCAGTTCGATGGCCTTGACGACATAATCATAGATGCGCCGGCCCTTTTCATCATTGCCCGCTACACCCATCTCTATGCTGTCGACCAATTTTCTAAGGTCATCCATTTTGTTGATATATTCATCATATCGCTCCTGATATAACTTGCCCAATTCCGGCCACCCCTGGGACAACTTCTCCCTATAGGAAGGCGTGGTTACCGCAATCAACTGATTGTAAATGGCGGCCATATAGTTTTGGGCGAAACACATGTATGGTTCGGTCTTGATCGGCGGCAGATTCTCCATTTCCCAGGTGTATTTGATAATCTCCGCGTCATTGCTGTCGACCGACGGCTTCTGATTCTGACCGGGAATATGATAAAGCACCGGCAAATACACGAAAAAGCGATTAAGAGAAAGGACAAATTGGGAATGAATGGTATAAATATCGCCCTGAAAAAACCAGGGGTCAAGACGGAAAAATCGTTCGTTGACATCGGTATAACGGTACTCCAGAATACAACCGCTGTCGACCGACGGAAAAGAAATGGTTTTGATTCTTAAATCTTCCGCGGTTTTGGTAAAAAACCCCTTATTGTCAACCGGTTGAATCTTCCCTCCGGGAAGAATAATCTGAGCCTCGCAATTGCGAATTTTATCGCCGGCATCATAAGCAAAACTTATGTCGCCGACCTCCTCAATACCGGCCTTATTAAGAACTTTGAGACGAACATGCCGCGTGAACTTGATATTCTCCAGGCCGACCTCCATACGGCCGTTATTGAATATAACAACAACATTGGCTTCCGGGTAATCGGACGGCGCTCCCATATTCCACTCGGACTCGGTTACCTTGCCCCATTCCTGGCAAAAAACTGAAATAATGGATATCATAAAGAACAGCGCGCCCCCAATAGCCCCTCGTAGAAGCACTCTAAAATTTGGATTCATCAAATTACTCCCAGACTAAAATTTTGATATTTCCTTTCAACAGTCCCGATCGGAGTCCAAAATCGCGATGCAATAATACATAATAAGCAAACAAATTTGATACATCAACGTCCAATTATTTCTTATGATAAAAAATAAACAGCGCCAATACAATATGGAAAATCGGCGGCGCCACATTGCTACTCCGAATTTAGGCCTTGACAGACGGTGCCGGGTGTGAAATATTCAACGGTGTCCTGGGCGCTAACGGGTGATATGAAGTAAAATGATTCATATGTTTCGTA
>CALMKK010000155.1 GCA_937867135.1 uncultured candidate division Zixibacteria bacterium | reverse complement strand
AAGGTATCATAATCCCGGCCGACTCGAAGAGAAATAATCTTTCCTCCGAGACGCCCAGGTTTGGAGATTATCGATCCGAACAGCCCGGCATGTTCATGGATACCGCCGCTGACTCCGGCCATAATAGTTTTATTTTCAAAACCGCCAAATCCGACGGCGCCGAGAACAGTGCCGTACTGCGTCATGATCGGAACCCCTTCGCAGAATGAGACGAGACCGAACCATTTATCGGTCGGGCCGATGCGAATATGTCCCGACGGCAAATCCCGAAAGCGGCGGAAATCAAACGGTTGAACTTCCCATTTATCCCAGGGAAAGACCGTCCCGGTATTATGCAACCAGCCGACACCGATACCGAATAATTTGAATTCCAGCGCGATATTGGGATTTATATAGCCGTGCTTCGATTCCGGATAAGGGTAATTTTGATCAATTGATTTGGGTTTGGGCGGATCTTCAACCGACAGATAACCTCCCCTGAAACCGAGGACAAGGGGAGAGCGAACTGTCGGATGAAAAGCCAAGAAACCGCCGAAATCACGGAATTGAACCATATGAACTTCTTTCTTGCCTTCGCATCCCTCGATAAGGGTGGCATAATTGCCGATCCCCAGACCCCCTCCCGCCGTGAAATGCGTGGAATCGTCGGTGCCGGTATAGTAACCGAATGGGAGAATCAGCATGAAAGCAAAGCCGGCGAATCTGGTTAATCGTTTCATAATTATCCCCAGTCTTGTGGATCGGTGTTCCGGACGAAATTTCATTTTCGATGAAATGGCGTGCGAAACCCGATATCTTCCGTACCTTATGAAAAGCAGAAGATATGCCGTTTTTTTCAAGAATCGGAGGTGCGAACTTAATCCGCTATGATGCAACAGGTTCTTCGCCTGCTCGGCATGACATTCTATCGATGGAATGTGGATACCGGCTATGCCTGATTATGATTAAAGTAACCAGGAGATTGAGCTTCCGAACATCGCGGGGAGTTGGTCATCAATTTTGGCGCGTATGGCTTGATTTGGCGATGTCGGGTTACACTTGTCCGCTCCGTTCGCATTTCGGAACCGGACCTAAGAGAATTGGGTTTGATGAATCAAACCCGCATAAAAAAACGGCGGGTCTGAGGACCCGCCGAGCACGGTACTTTTAGGA
>CALMKK010000154.1 GCA_937867135.1 uncultured candidate division Zixibacteria bacterium | reverse complement strand
CTGAGATTGGGTACAAAATTCCCCGCCAATACCCCGGCCACAATTATAATCATAATAATGTTGGCCGGTTTTTCCGATATTTTAAGCCTTGCTTTAAAATAATCCATCCCGAATCCCCCCAATATCCCGAGCGCCAGCAGCACAAATTGAAATACCCGCGATGGGCACCGGAGCGATGAGAATCCCGGGATTTGAAGCAATAAGTTCCAGGGCGAATAATCAGAAAAATGCCCCAGGCCGAGAACAAAAAAGAACCCCCCCAATAATACCCATACCCACACTTTTCGAAATAAATAGAAGATCGCAACCATTGCCAGAACGATCACCGCTGGAGAAATATAGGCGCTGTACTCGTGCCATCCCCACTTCTGTTCAGGGCCGAAATTGCGGAAAATATATTGGTCGAGCGACATAAAAGCCGAAAAGGCCAAATTAAACGGGGTTCGATCATCCGGCATCCCCGGCCAGCGGTTCTGCACCAGATAAATAACGGTCGGAATAAATTTGACGGCCGCCAACGCCGCACCTAATATCAGGCCAAACAAATACTGCTTGATCAGGGCCATCGATCTTCTTTCAACAGAAAGCAACAATACCAGCGCGCCCGCAAAGAAAGCCGTATATACGAGCGGCACGGCCGCCCCGTTGCCGACAATCATCAGGCAAATGGCCATGCTCGACCCTATTAAATATTTCCAATTTTCTTCGCTTTTGAGCAGAAAATAAAGAAACCACGGAAGAAAACAGAAATGCGTGAAAGGCATATGACCGATTGCATAATGCAAACCGAAATAGGTACTGCCGTAATAGACAAAGGCCGCCATATATGACGCAATTTCAGACAGACCCGATTTGCGGGCGAAAAGAAATGTCCCCCATAGTCCCAGAAAAAATGTAATCAAAACTTGAATCTTCAATCCCGCCAGGGCCCCAAGGGCCATGTTTATCAGAAAGAACGGCGACAGCACCGCTACTTCGGGATGCGCAAAAAGAATGTTTCCGCCGCCGATATATGGGTTCCAGAACGGGAATTGATGATAATGCCATACCTCCCGCACCGGAATTGCCGCCATGGTGGTAAATAACTCCCAGTCCCCGATTCCCAGATAATTCCAATTGATTAAAAACGGCAGAGAATAAAGCGACGCCACGCCGAATAATCTCAGCGGGGCGGCAAAGTCCGACTTATTCTTTGTGGAGTCATTTTTCATGACGATCTAATATAGTTATGCAAAAGGCCAAAAGAAATAGATTTGAATATAGGTTTAGATTAATACCGATATAAAATAAAAAAAGGCCGATGTCTGACTCGGCCTTTTTTCAGCTTTAGCAGGGCGAGTTATTTCATATGCTTCGCGATGAGTTTCGTCATCTCGAACATACTAACCTGCTTCTTGCCGCCGAATACCGCTTTGAGATTATCATCAGCGTTGATCATTCTCCGATTGACTGAATCCTGGAGTTTGTTCTTCTTGATATAATCCCAAATCTTCTTCGTAATCTCGGTCCGCGGCATCGCTTTCATGCCGACTACGGCCCCGAGCATATCATCCGGCTGCATCGGTTTCATGAAGGCCGGATTCGGCTTCCGAGCGACTTTCTTCTTGGCCGGCATTTTCGCCTTCGCGGCCTTTTTCACCGGCTTCTTCGCCGATTTCTTGGCCACTTTCTTCTTCGCCGGCTTCTTGGCCTTCTTTGTAGCCATCCGTTTCTCCTTTATACCTTGGCAATGGTGGTTTGAAGTAGAATTGGAAACCGACTCACTATTTCTTCTTGGCCGGCTTCTTCGCCGCTTTTTTCTTTGCCGGTTTCTTCGCTGCTTTCTTTACTGCCATAATATTCTCCTTTTTTATCGAATGTTAGCAGTTTCCGTAAGAATCCAAAACCAAATGCAATTTACTTCTTGGTCTTCTTGGTCTTCTTCGCCGGTTTCTTCGCTGTCTTCTTCGCGGTTTTCTTCTTTGCTACTGGCATCGAATTCCTCCTTCAATGAGGGGTTTAAAGATTCAGTGGACTTTTAAATTCGTCCTCGACCGGCGTTTTACTCGCTTCCACCGGTTGTTTTTTCCTCCACAAGCATTACTGCTTATTACTAAATACGAAAAAAATTATGTTTAAAACTTATTGCAACAAAAAACTTTAATAAAATTAAAATATTTTCATTCTTGGAAACCCCATTTCCAGAGCGGAATTCCATTGATTTTATCATACAGTATTTAGTCCACTATAGTTTTCCAACCTGCCGGTACCGCTCAAATGCCCTGTTTATAAGGCTTGGCGCCGCACTCACTGCTTTTTTCCGGCGCGCCGGAACACCCTTTATTTCAATTTTTAAGGATTCGGAGCGATTATCCCCAGTTTTTTCCATTTGGCCCAAATTCCGATTTCGGCCAAATTCACCGCCGAATCTATATCAATGAATGTTGTGTCGATGACCAAATCATATGCCGACGGGTCATCGACATTCCTTTTGAAATGACTGTGAATAAATTCCGCCCGCGCCCGGTCGGTCTCCCGGACATCCTTTTCCGCCTGTTCGTGATTGAGTTTGAGATCGCGCATCAGCGTCTCGATCCTTCGTTCTCGAGCCGCCGTTACCCGCAAACTGAAAACTTGCTCCCTTGGCAAAATGAAATTGGCCCCCCGGCCCACCACTACCACCCCACCATGCTCCGCAATCGATTTTATGATCTTATAAAGATGCTTGAGGTAATCAGAGGAATCTATATAACTCCCCTTGAAAATCCCCTCGAACCAGAGTTCAATTCGCGAACGAACCCGGTCATCCAGCGATTCGATGACCTGACGACGGTACCCCGATGAACTGCAGATTTCGTCTATCACTTCCCGATGCAACAATTGGTAATGCAGTCTTTCCGCCAGTCGGGCGGCAATGATCGCCCCGCCGCTTCCTCTCAGTCGGCTGACCGTTACGATCGGCTTCTGCCGGGCTTTATGCCCTTCCTCCGCTTCCAGCGCCTGAAGCTTCTTCTCTAATTCCCAGCGCTGCAGCTGACGATTAATTATTGATTCTATGGAACTCATCTCACCCTCCTGATTTCCTGATTATAGAATATCGTTTGTTTGCCCCATGTCAAATAAATTTCCGGCCATATCCTATTCACCATTCCTCCCGAGAGCCGATTTCGTCAACATTCTTTCAAAAACCGCTTTATTTTTCGCCAATCCTGTATATATTCCCCTGCAAAATGGACTTCTCGAACCTTAACATAAATGACAATGCTCTCTATGAATCAATGGGATTCATCTGCGGGCTCGAAATCCATCAGCAACTGGCCACCCAAAAGAAACTCTTTTGCCATTGCCCGGTCGGGCTGACCAATCGTAAATATGACGCCGAAATTCTTCGTCATATGCGCCCCACTCTTTCAGAATTGGGCGAATACGACGGAACCGCTCTGATGGAGTTTAAAACCAAAAAGGAAGTCATCTATCGTCTCTACCGCGACCGGACCTGCACATACGAAATGGATGACACCCCTCCCTTTCTGGTTAATCAGCAGGCCATCGATTATGCCATTCGGATCGCCCTCCTTTTCAATTGCCGTATTGTCGACGAAATCCATGTCATAAGAAAGCAATATCTCGACGGTTCCATCCCGACCGGATTCCAGCGAACCATGATTATCGGAGTTGACGGCTGGATTCCTTACAAAGACCGCCGGATTCAAATAACGCAAATTAATCTCGAAGAGGAAGCCTGCCGCGAGGTCTCCGATATCGGTCATCTAATTGTCTTCGCCACCGACCGTCTCTCCACTCCGCTTGTGGAAATTATCACCGGTTCCGACATGAAAAATCCCGCCGAAGCCGCCGAGGTCTGCCGCCTGCTGGGGAATTCCATGAAAATCACCGGACTGGTGCGGCGCGGCATCGGCACCGTGCGGCAGGATGTCAATGTCTCCGTTGCCGGCGGAACCAGAGTCGAAATCAAAGGCGTTTTCAAAGTAGGCAATATTAAACATTTGACCGCTGTCGAAGCCCTGCGCCAGAAAGGTCTTTTGGAATTAAAAAATAAATTCAATGATCGATTCGGCTCCAATCCCAAAATAGAATATAAAGAAGAAAATCTCACCCCCCAATTCAGCGGCTCCAAAGATATAATCGGGCGCCGCCTCGAAAGCGATCGGCCCTTGAAAGTGCTCGGACTCAGTCTCCCCGATTTGGCCGATTTCGTCTCTCATCCTCTTCAACCCGATTGGGATTTCGGCTCCGAACTCAGCGGCCGGGTCCGCGTCATCGCCTGTATCGACAGCAAACCGAATCTCTTTTTCTACTCGCACCGTCACCGGTATGATATTCCCGATACGGTTTGGGATAATATCAGAAATAAATGGCAAAGCCGCTCTAATGACGATGTCGTATTGATCTGCGGCCCATCTGCCGATGTGACCACCGCTGTCAATGAGATTAAAATTAGAATCGGTGAATTAGCCATCGGCGTGGTCAATGAAACCCGGCAGGACATGAAAGACGGTACCACCGATTTTGAACGGATTCTCCCCGGACCGGATCGGATGTATCCCGACACCGATCATCCCCCGGTTAAAATTACTGATAGTCGGGTTGAAAACAATCGCCGCTACCTTTCGGAACCGCTCTGGGATCGACAGAAACGCTGGGTGGCCATGGGACTTTCCGGTGAATTGGTGAATGCCCTCTCCCTCTCGTCTTATGCCGATATTCTCGAGCCATTGGCCCAAGATAATAAGATGCCCCTCAAACGGGCCGCTTATATTCTTGTCGGAATGCTGACCGATTTAAGGCGGAGTGGTTATGACTTAAGAAAAGCCGATCGCGAGCGATTGAAGCGGATTATCGAATCGGCTCTTATTGAAAAGTGGCCCCATAAACGGCTCAAAGCGGCCCTGATCATGCTGGCCCACGGCGATTCCAATCCTCAGGAAACAAAAGAGTCTTTCAGCCCGGCGGCATTCGATAAGTTCTGGGAGGATGCTCAAAATAAATTCAACAGCGGTACTTCAAATGATAAATGCGGCAAATTTAGGCGCTTCATCACCGGCCGTCTGATCGAGCAGTTTCCGCATCATTCCGAGGAAGTGTTGACCCGGATCGCCCAGCGCCTCGACTGTAAATAATAAATCATCGCAGATCCCCTTTAAAAAGCGAGGCGTATTGTCGGGCCGATGCCCCCGCCGAAAAACAGCGAAGGGCCTTTTCATATCCGGCCTCAGCCAGCCGGTCCCGAAGCTTTTTATCTGAAATAATCTTCTTGATGGCATCGGCCAATTTCCCGGAATCATCAGGCGGAACCAGAAGCCCCGTTTGGCCGTCATCTATAATATCGGTAATCCCTCCCGATGCGGTTCCAATTACCGCCGTTTTGCACAACATCGCTTCCGTCAACGCCAACCCGAAACCTTCCTTTATGGAATTTAAAACCACCACGGACGCTCTGTTATAAACCGTTCGTAATTTCTCCTGAGGCAGCGGATTCAGTATCCGCGCCCTTCCTT
Organism: uncultured candidate division Zixibacteria bacterium; assembly: GCA_937867135.1. Lineage (GTDB taxonomy): Bacteria > Zixibacteria > MSB-5A5 > GN15 > PGXB01 > UNRQ01. The sequence goes on along the minus strand of CALMKK010000154.1, from coordinate 2,269 downwards.
CCAGGCCTAATTCCGCAATTTGCTCCGTCAACGGAATCTTCTCCGGTCCGGCCCCATAAATATCCAACCGAATTTCCGGGATCTCGACGGCCAGTTCCCGCACCGCCGCCAGCAAAAATTCAAGTCTTTTCTGGACGGTCAGTCGTGAAACGGCGACAATCAAAAACGGGTTCTTCTCTCTATTGTCCTCGGGATAGAACAATGTCTCATCATTCGGAAGCGGTATCACCAGGAGTTTCTTCTCCAGGCCGCTATCCTTCTTAAGCAGAAGCTCTCTCAAAAAACCCGATACCACTGTCCAGCCGGAAGCTCTTTTAAAAACCGGCTTCAATAATGTATAAGCCAATGGCACTCCGGCCAACAGGCGGATATCCGTCCCATGTGAACTTATATACATCGAAATCTTTTCGCCGTACTTCCGCTTCAGAAAATACCCCACGACTCCATTGGGAATTACCCATTGTACCGAAATGACTTCAATTTTCTCTCTGTCGATGACTCCGACCGCCAGCCGGTATGCCGCCCGCAGAAACTTAATCAAACCGAAAATCCGAAACGGGTTGCGGAAGAGACGCCGATGCATATCCCCCCGATAAGCGAAGGTTTCTTTTTCATCGCCGGCATAGCGGAAGCGATATATTTTTATACCATCAATTTCCTCAAATTCCCCCACGCCGGCGTCATGCGGGGCCACCACCATAACCTCAATCCCCGTCTCGCGGAGTTTCCTGGCCAATAAATGCAGAAATACTCCTGCAAAATCCCCCTTGAAACGGATATAATTATGTGTGATAAATAGAACTCTCAATCGCCGCTACCTCAATTCATCCTTCCGGTTGGTGCCAATATAGGCAGACCGATTGAATAATGAAATCTCAAAATATCTATCGAAATTAAATGTTTTCGTTTATATTAAATGGTTCAATGAGATGACTATCTTTGAATAGCGTCGATAGCTAATGGACATTAAGGAGACATAAATGCAGAATTTCACCTTTTTCCTCCCCACCAAGATAATTTTCGGGCCCGGGGAAATACAAAAAATCGGTCTTGAGGCCAAAGTCCTCGGCGAGAAAGCTCTCATCGTCACCGGCAAACGGTCCGCCGCCGCCTACGGCATTGTCAACAGAGTTGAGGACCTCCTTGAAAAAGAAGGCATTGGCGCCGTTATTTTTGACAAAATTGAACCGAATCCGCGCGCTTCGACTATCGATGATGCCGCCGCGTTGGCCGAGCAAAATGGCTGTGATTTCATCATCGGTCTTGGCGGCGGTTCAGCCATGGATGCCGCCAAAGGGATCGCGGCGGCCGCATCCGGGGCTAAGCCAATCTGGGATTATATTTATCACGGCCAGCCGCTGGTAAAGCATATTGCCAGGGCCCTGCCAATTATGGAAATACCCACCCTTGCGGCAACCGGCTCGGAGGCCAATTCCGGAGCGGTTATTTCCAACTGGGAAACCAATGAAAAAGCTGTCCTCGGTTCCCCCCTCCTTTTTCCCCGTGTCTCAATTATCGACCCCGAGTTAACTATTACGGTTCCCAAGGACTATACCATCGACGGCGGCATTGATATTATCTGCCACGTCATCGAAGGGTTCTTTACCGGCGCGGATAATACGCCGATTCAAGATCGCTTTTCCTTGTCGGTTACGCGGACCGTAATGGATTATCTTCCCGAAGCGGTCGAAGATCCCGCTGATATCGAAGCTCGTTCCCAGCTGTCCTGGTCCTCGGCCGTGGCGTTATCCGGTATGGTCGGCTCCGGACGCGGCGGTCCTTTTCCCCTCCACGCCATGGAGCATGCTCTCTCGGCCCACTATGATGTTTCCCACGGACGCGGCCTGGCCCTGTTATTGCCGCGGCTGATGGAATATACTTATCCGGCCCGGCCCCACAAATATGCCATCATGGCCCGTGAACTATTCGGTATCGATCCCGAAGGTAAAAGCGAACTCGAGGTAGCCAAACTGGCCGTTGATTGGATGATTGATTTCCTGCAGTCGGTCGGGCGGTACATCCGGTTGTCCGACCTGGGCATCAATGATGATTCCAAATTTGAGGTGATGGCCGATGATACTCTGAGAATTTACTCCCGCAACCGGGAATTTCTCGATAACCCCAAACCGCTCTACAAAAGGGATATTGTCGAAATTTTCCGAATGGCTTTATAGAAATAATACCGCGGAACTCAGGAGGCTGTCTCACAAGTATTGTGATCGGCGGGTTCTCAAACCCGCCGAAACAACTTAGTCGCGAGGTCTGTTGC
>CALMKK010000153.1 GCA_937867135.1 uncultured candidate division Zixibacteria bacterium | reverse complement strand
TTCGACCGCCAGCCAGAAAAGCTGTTCGCGTACCGACGGCTGCCATTCGCTGTCGCGGCGGTCATCCCATTCCAGGCCGGAGACATCATCGCCGGCATATAAAATCTGCCCCAGTTTGACGCCCCGGAATTGCGCCACCGCGAAAAAGGCCGATGCTTCCATTTCAACCGAGATACACCCTTCGGAGCGCCGCAGTTGCACTTTGGCCGGGGTCTCGCGGCAGATGGCATCGGTGGTCCAGGTCTTACCGACAATATATTCGATATTTTTCTCTTTAAGAGTGGCCTCGATGGCGGCCACCGCCTCGGGATGAGCGGCCACTTCGCGGGCCGGCGGCAAATAATGATACGATGTCCCCTCGTCGCGCACGGCGATATTGGGCACCATTAATTTTCCCTTCGCAATTTCCCGATCCAGCACTCCCGCTCCACCGCAGACCATAAATTTCCGGCATCCGCGCGCGATTGCTTCCTCTAAGAATACGGCCGCGCTGGGGGCGCAAATCGGGCATACCCCGAAAGCCACTCTCCGGCCGTTATGCTCCATTTCATAAATATAAACCATGCCCGACTCCCAGCGGTCGGAATGAACGGTCTTGACCAGATATGTCTCCCGCACTTTGGCGACTACTTCGCCGAAGAATGTAATGACACAATGCTCGGCGATATCGACCGGCGGAAAGAGCTTCTGCGGCTCAATCACCGCCTCGCGAGACTCATCGAATTCGAGAATGGGGAATTCTGATTTCATATTTTTCCTATATCTCTATCGAATGAATATTCCTTATCAGCGCCCACCCCAAGGAGATGGGTTACCTGCTTCCCAAACTCCGATCTGATATAAACATATCCATAAGTGTGCGAAGGGTTTTATAACCATGTTCAACAAGTAGTTGATCCCTTGCATTTTGTGGATCTTTGGTGCCATGAAACAAATTATTTCTTATTGCATACCAAAATTCCACCATGTTTTCCCAATCATGATGATCATGCAGTACACCTATTGGTTTCTTATTGTCTTCTTCTTTCTTTTGATTATTCGCATCATATGAGCAATTCCACCATGCAAGTTCTTCTACTCCCTCCCCTCTCCTGCTTGTATTGCCAAGAGGTGCTCTATTAAGTTCTTTCTGAATTATTACCCATGATCTGGTTGGACCAGAAATATTGAGCATCAAATTTAAATAATCGGATTTAACATTTTCGTCCCGCTTAAGCCTCTGGATAGCATGCCGATCACTTCGGGAATCGACATACTTTATTTTCATTAAGAATGCGTTGAAGGCCATATATTCAAAAACAAATTTAGAAAAATAATCTTCGTCAGACGCCTTTAAATGCCAACTGTTGATTAACTGGCTATAAGGAATGATCATATTATTGACTCCATATCTTTTAAGTGCTTCTGCAATTTATTCTCAAAACTGCGTAACCCACCCCTTGGGGTGGGCGCCGATTATGGCTATTACGCCGCCTGCACCAGAATCGTCCCATTACTTTAATAATGCCTCACTTCCCCCCGTTCACCACCGGGTTGGAATAAACCTCTTCTCCTTCAAAATAAATCCCCATGAAATACATCGCCTTGGCGCGCCCCTTGATATGAAACCGTCGCGACACCCAGATTGTCTCATCATACGGTTCATAGTCGAGCGACATATCCAGTTCGCTCATCTTGAACATAAAACGGCTGATAAGACTGGCCGGGGCGAATTCCGCCCGCACCACATGATATGAGGCGGTATCGATATAATAGGTGATATTGACCAGCGTGTCGAGGATATCGGCGGCCGTATGCACCGTGTCGGCGACAGCGCGGATAACATAGCAGGGGAAATCATCAATCGGCTTCGGCGACAGGCCGTCATACGTGACATTGTAATATTTTCGCGTCTCCGGGCGAAGGATACTGACAATATCGAAGGCGATATCTTTGCCGCCCCGCTTTTTCTTCCGGTCGGCGCGCTCTTCGGCCACTTTGGGCAGTTGCTTGTCATCCTGACGGACCCCGTCGACAAAATACCCGGTGTACTCTTCGCCGTAAATATATTTGCCGTCCTCGCCTTTCTTCAAAAAAACCGTCTTGACATATTTCTTGGTCTCTTTGACATTACCGTCGCCGTCCTCCCGCTTCTCGTACGAAACCGCATCCATTTTCAAATCGTTTATTTTGGCGATTTCGGCGTCGCGCACGGCGATAACTTTATTTATGATCGAATCGAGCCGGGCGCTGTCCCCTGTTTGCGCCGATACCGAGACGGCCGCGACCAATATCAGGCTAATCTTCCAAATCAGTTTCATTTCGTCTTTTCCTCTATAATTTGTATCGCTTTGATTTTATCCCCTTTGACAATTTTGTCTACCGTCTCCATTCCCTTCAACACCTTCCCGAACAGCGTGTACCGCGCGTCCAGATGCGGCGCCTTTCCCAGCATGATAAAAAATTGCGAGCCGCCGGTATCTTTGCCCGACGTGGCAATTCCGACCGCGCCCCGGTCAAACGGCTTGTCGCTGTACTCGCAACGGATATAATACCCCGGCCCCCCGGAACCGTCGCCGCGCGGATCGCCTCCCTGTATCACAAATCCGGGCACCACCCGATGAAAGTTCAGACCGTCATAGAACTGCTCCTTGGCCAGTTTAATAAAATTATAAACCGTTAAGGGCGCCGTATCGGGATATAACTCGATTTCAATTTCACCTTTGTCGGTGCTTATCAGGGCTTTCGGATTTTTGGCATACTTGGCAATAAAATTCTTGATTTCCCGCTTGTTTATCAGCCAC
>CALMKK010000152.1 GCA_937867135.1 uncultured candidate division Zixibacteria bacterium | reverse complement strand
AGGTCGGCCCCTACAAAATATGACCCCGGTCTGGATTCCCGCCTGCGCGGGAATGACAGTTTTGGAAAGTGGGAACGACAAAATGATGGCGGAAATGACAGTTTTGGAATGCGGAAACGACAAAATGATGGCGGGAATGACTATGAAAATGGCGGCGACAACGTTAGGAAGGTGGTGATAATCACAGGAGGCGCAGTTTTATCTGCATTATCTCGGGGCGGTTGCCCAGACGAACCGGCGGGCCCCAGGTCCCGAATCCCGAAGATACATAAAAACTGGTGCCCCCGATCTTTTTGTAACCGACACTCAATTGATAAATGGCGTCGGTCACAAAATTCAGCGGCCAGAGTTGCCCGTGATGTGTGTGCCCGGAAATCTGCAGGTCGGCCCCGTGATTGACCACATCATCCAACTGGAAAGGCTGATGATCCAGTACAATCACCGGCAAATTCGGATCGCTTCCGGCCAAGAGCGAATCGAGCGTTTTTCGCGGGATTCCGGTGAAACGGTTTTTTTCGCGATCCTCCCGCCCGATAAGATAAAAACTGCTGTTTATCCTGATAGTGCTGTCCCGAAGCATCGCCACCCCATGCTCGGTCAGGTATCGGCAGACCTCTTCGACCCCGGCGTAGTATTCATGATTGCCGGTGATACCGTAAACCCCCAGCGGGGCCTTAAGGGTGCGGAGCATCTCGCCCAGATTTTCCCGTATGACCGGCCCGATATCCTCATCGACGATATCTCCGGCCAGAATAATGATATCGGGCGCCAGCGCATTGACTTTCGCCACCATATCGTTCAACCGCCGCCGCCCCACCAGTGTCCCGAGATGAATATCCGAAACCGCCACCAGATTAATCTCTTTCATTTCGGCCGCTTTTTTGGGGATGTCGATTGTCAGATGGCGCACCCGGGGGGTGAGAGCGTTGACAAATCCGCTTGTGACTGTCAGGACAACAACGATGGCGGTCACAAGCCCGGCCAGGAATTTGGCCCGGCCGTAATCGGCAGTTACAGACGCCGGATAAAAGGGGAAAAAGTGGTTGACGAGGCGGGCCAAATCGAGAATCACGACCGCCAGGAAGAAATAAAGCATCGCCGCCAGCCAGAATGAGCCGATCCAGACCAGGATTTCGCTCCCGAGCGAGGGGTACGCCCGCTCCAGAAACCGCCCGGCGATAAACGACAGGGCGATAAAGAGGAATATGACAAGGTAATAGATGCGAAAACCTGAGCCGCGCGGGATGGCCTGCCAGCCGCGAATGAAGATATAGAAATTAACCAGGGCATAGATGGTCAGAACGATGGTGAAAAATATCATGAAGCCGGGGTTTTTCATAGTTTCCTAATTATTATATTTCCGCAAAATTACCAATTGAAACAAGGGAATTTCAAAAATGTGCCAATCAAGTTTCCATTATATCGATCAAATTCAGCAGGCCATCGGGGTACAGAATCTTATCCCCGGAACGAAAATTATCGATATCGATCCACTCAATCGCATCCCAGCCTTCGTCCTGGCTGAAAGAAACACTGCCGGAAGCATAAAAACGGCTATCGGTCAAGCGCCCTTCGAAGACCATCACCAATTCATGCCCCGGTTCGCCGTTGTAGACGAAGATATTTTCAATCATATCAATATATTTCAAAGTGATGATTTCGGCCCCGATTTCTTCTTTCAGTTCCCGGATGATGCACTCCCGACCGGTTTCGCCGAATTCGACCCCTCCGCCGAGGGGGCGGTAGAAGGTTTGATTTTTCACTTTATCATGCGACCGTGCCGCAAGAATTTTGTCGTCATGGCGGATGACGGCGATGGCAATGGGGCGGATACGGGGTGTAGTCATACTTTTATTTATGGTTTATACCTCGGCAGGCCGGCATTTTTTCAATCAGGAGCATGCAATAAAGCGGAGGGAGTAGGATTCGAACCCACGGTACCTTGCGGTACAACGGTTTTCAAGACCGCCGCTTTCGACCACTCAGCCATCCCTCCGACTCCCATTTTCAGCCGGAATTTAAGGCATTTTGCCCTTTGGTGTCAAGAGGATAGTGGAAGGAGTAATAGCGCGGACTATATCAAGGGAAAGGGCATAAAAACCCCGGCACGGACGGAAAATAATCTTGAAAATGGTCTTGAATACAATCAAACCGCCCCAAGAAGCCGCATAACCAAAATTGTACGTCTATGGAATATAAATAATAGCAATCTATGCTTTTATTAATTTTCGATATCTGTTTCTCCGGTTGTCGAGCAACTTGCCGCCCAATTCTTTAAGGCGCCACTCCTCATATTCCTGATAGTTCCCTTCGAAAAACCGCACCTTTCCCTCCCCCTCGAATACCAGCACGTGGGTGCAAATGCGGTTGAGAAAAAAGCGGTCGTGGCTTATGACCATAACCGAGCCGCCGAAATTGAGGACCGCTTCTTCGAGCATCCGCAGAGTGTTGACATCGAGGTCGTTGGTCGGTTCATCAAGGAGAAGCAGATTTCCGCCGACTTTCAGGACTTTGGCCAGATGGGCGCGGTTGCGTTCGCCGCCGGAAAGTTCGGCAATCGTCTTCTGCTGATCGGGGCCCTTGAAACCAAAGCGGGCCAGGTATTGCCGTACCGGCATCGCTCTTTTCCCCAGCATGACCTCATCCAATCCCTCGCCGATTTCGTCAACAAGAGATTTTTCCCCTTCCAGAAAGGAACGATCCTGATCGACATAAGCGAATTTGACCGTCTGGCCGATGATTACCTCCCCATTATCCGGCTTTTCTTCGCCGATAATCATGCGGAAAAGGGTGGTCTTGCCCGTGCCATTGGGGCCGATCACGCCGACAATGGCGGAACGGGGAATAATAAAGCTCAAATTTTCAAAGAGCAAATTGCTTCCCATCTTTTTGGCGGCATTTTTGAATTCCACAACCTGCTGTCCCAATTCCGGCCCGGGAGCAATCTGAATCACCGAACCATCATCTTTTTCCATAGCCGCTTCGCGGGCGATCAATTGCTCATATTCAATCAGACGGTTTCGGGAAAGTTCGTGCCGTTCCTTATTGCTCATTTTTATCCAGGCTAGTTCATGCCCCAATGCCCGGGCCCGAGGAGAATCTTTCTTTTCGTCTTTGGATAATTTCTCCAGTTTCTGTTCCAGCCAGGAAGAATAATTTCCCTCATACGGTATTCCTCGACCGCCTTCCAGTTCCAGAATCCATTTGGTGATATTGTCAAGGAAGTATCGATCATGCGTAACGATAATGACGGTGCCGGGGTAGTCTTTCAGTTGGCTTTCCAGCCAATCGATCGTCTCGGCGTCGAGATGGTTGGTCGGCTCATCAAGAAGGAGCAAATCCGGCTGCTCCAGAAGGGCCTTGCATAGAGCCACCCGCCGTTTTTCGCCGCCGCTGAGGGTTTTGATAATACGGCTATCATCGGGCAGGCAGAGGGCATCGCCGGCCAGTTTCAATTTTTGATCCAGATTCCAGGCATCGGAAGCGTCAAGTTTGTCCTGCAATTCCCCCATTCTATCCATGGCCTTTTGCATTTCATCATCCGACAACGGCTCGGCCAGTTTATCGGTTATGGCATTGTATTCGCTGAGAAGCGCCATCGGCGCGGCAAAGGCCTGTTCGAGAGATTGGCGGACCGTCAGTTCCGGCTCCAGAAGCGGGTCCTGCATGACAATCCCGGCGCGATACCCCTGGCTCAGGTCGGCCTGGCCCTGGAAGTTGTCATCCAGCCCACCCATAATCTTCAATACTGTAGATTTTCCTGAGCCGTTTTCGCCGACAATGCCGATTTTGGCGCCGGGGAAAAAGGAAAGATAAATATCTTTGAGAACCTGTTTTTGCCCGTAGAATTTATTCAAACGGAGCATTGTAAAAATATATTGTTCCGCCATCTTTTATCCTGTTCAAATCTTGTTTGGGATGCTAATTTAAATCAATATCTTTCGGGATTCAAGTCCTTTGTGATACGCACAAATTTCCATTTTATTATCGATTACAATATGAAGCCATGGGAAACGGGCAAAGTGACATGGATTTAAATGACGGCTGTCGCAATTTAGAGGTTGACAGGAACGGCTCGATATATTTCTTTTATTTTAGGATCTGCTAATTGCGATTTTAGGCGCTTCGATTATTGGGCCGCAGGGCCCGATTAATTCGTATAATGTTTGAGTTTGCAATGCGTTTAATAATAGCCTCTAACAGGTTGCCGGTTACGGTGGTCGAACAAAACGACCGCCTTCAATTCAAGGAAAGCGCCGGCGGACTGATTTCCGGCCTGAAATCTTATTTGGATTCGCTGGGGCAAAGTGCATCCGAGCCGACGGAATATATCTGGGTCGGCTGGCCGGGCAGCACAATCCCGGAATCATCCGTATCGAGAGTGCGGGAAATACTGGGGTCCGAAGGACACTCCTACCCCGTGTTCCTTTCCAATATCGCCATGGACAAATTTTATCATGGATTCTGCAACAAAACCATCTGGCCCCTCTTCCATTATTTTCCGTCATATGCGGAGCACGAACCGACCTATTGGGAGAGCTATCGAACCGTCAATGAAGCCTTTTGCCGGGCCATCCTCGAAATTGTGCAACCCGATGATATCATATGGATCCACGATTATCATTTAATGCTGCTTCCCAAATTACTGCGCACCCGCTTGCCGCAGCAGGCCATCGGCTTTTTTCTGCACATACCATTTCCGTCTTTTGAAATTTATAGATTGCTCCCCCTGACCTGGCGGCGGGAAATATTGGAGGGGCTTCTCGGAGCCGACCTGCTGGGCTTTCACACTCATGATTACACCCAGTACTTCCTGCGCTGTGTATTGAGGATAATTGGGCATGAACACCACATCGGCCAAATTATAACCGAAGATCGAGTGATCCGAGCCGACACTTTTCCCATGGGCATAGATTTCCAAAAATATCGTCAAACCGCACTCACGCCCGTTGTGCAGGCGGAAAAATCGGCGTACAAGCAAGCCATGAAGGATGTCAAAGTGATTTTATCTATCGATCGCCTTGACTATACCAAGGGGATACTCAATCGATTGCTGGGATATGAAATCTTTTTGAAAAATTATCCCCAGTGGCGGGAGAAAGTCGTGCTTTTCCTGGTCGTTGTTCCATCGCGTATCGGCGTTACCCAGTATCAAAATATGAAAAACGATATCGATAAGGCGGTAGGGAGAATTAACGGCCGGTTCGCCACGGTTGGTTGGACGCCCATCAAATATCAATACCGCAGTCTTGCTCTGGAACCGCTTTCGGCCACTTATGGTGTCAGCGATATTATTCTTGTGACACCCTTGCGGGACGGTATGAATTTGATAGCCAAGGAATATATTGCCTCGCGTCCCGACGGAAAAGGAGTCCTTATATTGAGCGAAATGGCCGGGGCGGCTAAGGAACTTCGGGAGGCAATTATCATGAATCCCAACAACGCCGAAGAAATAGCGGCGGCGATCTCCGAGGCCCTCGAAATGCCCGAAAATGAGCAAATGCAGCGTAATTCTGTTATGCAAAACCGTCTGGAGCGACATAATATTACCCGATGGGCCGAAGATTTCATCAAAATTCTGCTGCAGGTTAAGGGAACCCAAAAGCAATTTGACTCCCGCATTTTGCGCCGAACTTCCGGAGAGAAATTGGTCAGCGATTACAAGTCGAGTCGCCGTCGTCTGATTTTTCTCGACTACGACGGGACTCTGGTTCCTTTTGCCGCCAGACCGGAAATGGCCGCCCCGGATCGGGGGCTATTGAACACCCTGCAATCTCTCGCCCGAGAACCCAAAAATGACGTGGTTCTTATTACAGGGCGCGACCGAAATCATTTGCAAAGATGGTTTCGCGACATCCCGCTGAATCTTGTGACCGAACATGGAGCTTGGCTTAAAGAAAAGGACGGGGAATGGAAAACGCCGATACCTTTGAATAATGACTGGAAAACATCTCTTCTTCCTATCCTGGAGACATATGCGGATCGTCTTCCGGGAGTATTCATCGAAGAAAAGGAATTTTCCATTGCCTGGCATTACCGTAACAGCGATCCGGAACAGGGCGACAGTCTGGCTAAAGAATTATTCGATAATCTGGTAAATTTGACCGCCAATATTAATGTGCAAATTTTGCAGGGCAAAAAAGTTTTGGAGGTGCGCAACGCCGGAATAAATAAAGGGACGATTGTTCCGTATTGGGTAGCCCGGGATAATTTCGACTTCATAATGGCCGTTGGCGATGACTTGACCGATGAAGATCTGTTTCGCGCTTTGCCGGAAGCGGCCTATTCCATTCGCGTGGGCATAACCCAGTCTTTTGCCAAATATAATCTCCACAACTATCGCGAGGCCCGTGACTTGATTGAGGGTATGATTAGATGACACCACCTTTTCATTTTTACACGCAGGCTCATTTGGTTTGTCTGTTGGGAACGAAGGCCAAGAACGCCGCGGAATTAACTGAAGGAATCCGGAAAATCCCGGAATCTTCAATTTATTATCATACGCATCATTTTCTACGTCAACACAACTATCTTTCCCCGGAGCCAACCAATGACTTCGCTTACTGGGTTTCCAATTTACTGGGGCGACGGGAATTGGGTGAGGCGCTGGCCAGCGTTGACATCATCCGCTTTAAAACTCTGGAAGAGTTGCGCGCCGAATTTATTAAAAAACTGGAGAAATACAATGGCCGCAAGGGTCCCGTTTGTGAGGTCCCGGAGGGACATGAATTCCATTTCATGAGTTGTGTAACGGTTGTTACCCCCACCAATTATCAGGCAACCAACATTCCGGAATTTCTTGAGGCCATGAAAAATATAAGTGTAAATTCCCTTTATTATCATATTTTTGAGGCGCGGATGCGTCTGGCCAACGGCGCCAATGATTTTGCTATCTGGCTGAAGAATATTGGCCTGGAAAAACCGGCGCGCCTGATTTCGCAATTTGATCCCTATACCATAACCCTGGAGGGATTGCGAGAACGCATAATTGAAATCGTGGGTAAATATGCCTGAAATAAAGGAATACGTGGATATTGTAGGGCAAAGCGTAATCGATGAATTATATATTTTTGCCCGTCATCTGCAGGGTAAGACAATTCAAAATATCAATTCAACACCGGTCGGCGGAGGGGTCGCAGAAATTCTGACAAGAATGGTTCCGCTTCTCCGCCAATTGGAGATCGATGCGCGGTGGGACGTGATAAAGGGCAATGAAAGATTTTTCAGCATTACCAAAAGTATGCATAATGCTTTGCACGGTGCCGCCGAAAATATTTCGGCAGATGATCTGGAGTACTTCACGCAGGTCAATCGTGAAAATGCCGCCGAGATAAATTTTGTCGGCGATATTGTTTTTGTCCACGATCCTCAACCAATCATCCTGATTGAAAGAAAACAGGAATTGGGGAAAAAATGGATTTGGCGCTGTCATATCGATTTTACCGAGCCTGATCCGAACGTCATGTCGTTCCTTAAAAATTATATAGAACAATATGATGCGGCGGTTTTTTCGGCCCCTTCCTTTTCAAGAAAGCTCGCCATTCCGCAGGTTTTGATCTCCCCGTCCATCGATCCCTTAAGCGATAAGAACCGGGAACTCACCGATCATGAAATTGAGACGGTTCTCAATCGATTCAATTTGGACCGCTCGCGACCGATTGTTACACAAATCTCGCGTTTCGATTACCTGAAAGATCCGGTCGGCGTGATCCAAGTTTTTAAATTAATTAAGAGATATGCCGATTGTCAGCTGGTCCTGGCCGGGGGCGGCGCCACTGACGATCCTGAGGGGGCCAAGGTTTTGGAAGAGGTAAACGCGGCGGCCGCCGATGATCCGGATATTCATGTCATCTTCCTGCCTCCTTCCAGTGACATTGAAATTAATGCCCTTCAAAGAGCTTCGGCGGTGGTCATGCAAAAGTCATTGAAGGAAGGTTTCGGGCTGACTGTCGCCGAGGCCCTCTGGAAAGGAAGACCGGTTATCGCATCGGCGGTCGGCGGTATTCCTCTGCAAATAACACATAAATACTCCGGCATATTAACCTATTCGATCGAAGGAACAGCTTATTATTTGAAACAACTGCTCAACGATCCGGAATATGCCGAGAAATTGGGAGCCAACGGACGGGAGCATATCAGAAATAATTTTTTAATTACCCGGCATATTCGCGATTATTTAATGCTATTCATTTCTTTGTATCATGATGAAGATATGATATACTTGGGATAAATTGCGACTTAATGAAATGTCAGACGGTTTTGGATTTGTGCACGGCAACGGCTTCAGTCAGCCATAGCAATTCCTCTATAAAAGCGGTCGCGGTTTTGTCATACCGTTCTTCGTTGGGCGTCCCGTCATCATTGAAACTTTCTTTGACAAAAGTCACCGGGAATCGCAGGGGCAAGGGAATCGCCCCCATCAT
>CALMKK010000151.1 GCA_937867135.1 uncultured candidate division Zixibacteria bacterium | reverse complement strand
CACGATTTTCCCATCAGCCGTTTCTTTGCCGGTAGCAATGAAGGCACTGCAACCGGGACCGCCCTCTTTCGCCTTATCTTTTTCCTTTGGCCACCAATACGCGTTGATATCTATAATTCCGTTAAGGTACAATATCTCATCATAACTGATCGCATGCCCGGCGCGGGTCATCCCGGCCGCCATTCCCTGCATCTCATCGACATATTCTTTGGAGATCTTCTTTTTAAAGAGTTCAGAGGCTTTTTTCACGAAGAAATCATAATCGCGGGAAGTCTGGTGCTTGATTAAATGTCTTTCTGTCTCCCGGAAATCGTTGATTTCCGCCGCCGTCATGTATCCCCGTTGAAAACCGATTTCAAACGGCTTGCCTTCGACGTGGAGGAAAATCCAGCCGTTATTATCGATGCGGTACCCTTTTGCGAGATAATTTTGCTCTTCTTCGGTTAATGATCCGGTTTGAGCCGAAATCGCCAAATTGGCCAGCACCAGGAGCGCCGCCAGAAGATAAAGCGTTTTTTTCATAAAGACCCCCGCTTTCAATTTTAGAAATGCCCTGAGTACAGTTGACCCCGGTAATAAATTTTTTATGGTGTGCTCTAAAGCTGATTTCTCTGAAGGCGACCCACAACGAAGATGGCAGTTGCTAATAACCCTATCCCAATTTAGACCATGGCCCAATTATTGTCAAGCAGAAAGGACGGCGGCGCTATGGGGAATATCACCCAAGGGTCAAACAGGAATGTTTTACCCACCGGGTATATTTTTGGATCAGGACAATCATTCCTGTGTGTCCTGATTGTTTATGGGAGAAGTAATATGTCGAAACCGAAGGGGTTTTAACCTATTTTGATTTGCCGCGGCGAAACCATTTAATTACTATGAAGACGATCGATATAGCGGCGCCGATAGCAATGGCCAGTAACTCTCGATTATCCATATTCCTCCAATCTGAGAGGAGAATGTTTCTCCTCAGCAGGAGTTTTTCCAGCCGGAAGGGTATCTTTACCTGATTCTTTTAATGATACTATTACTTTTATTTTCCTCCAACTCATTTTTCCATGCTCCGTCAGGAAACTGCCGGACCTGTTCCTTTGCAGGGGCAGGTCTGGCATCTACCCGCAGTGACTTGTTCATTAAAAATGTCATTCCCGCGCAGGTTGACAAACCAGGCCTTTGACTGGCGGGAATCCAGGGAGGGAATGAAAGAGCGAGGGCTATTAATTTAGGTAGTGGCGGTCGGGATAAAGAGAAGGGCCACGGTCGGTTTGGTTTCTGGATTCCCGATCAGGTCGGGAATGACAAAGGAGGTAACGCGGGATAATAGCAGGACAGACATTCCTGTTTGTCCGGATTGGTTATGGCGGAAGTAAGAGTCGAAACCGCACGGGTTCCGACCTATGAAGACTTCATATTGCATCACCCCCTCTCGTTCTCTTTGGACGATGATGTCGGGTTTCTCACCTGCTCACTTCGTTCGCGCCTCGAGACCCGGCCTACGAGGACTCAACTTCTATTCACATGACGCATTTTTAATTCAGCAATTATAATATAGCGACGGGTCGGAGAGCCCACCGTGCTATTGCAATGTCGAAACCCCGTTCATCTTCGCCTGCGGCTCTTCTGAAGGGGGATTTCGACCTACCCCTGCCTAGTACTTTTGAGTTCAGCAAAGGCCAATGTATTTCCCAGACATTATCGCATTTCTGGAAAAGAGAAGTTCGTCAATATCTTCGTCTTAATAAGTATATTCCGGCTCAAATTTCAAAGGGACTTTGACCATATTATTCTTCCAACAAACCAATAAACCAATACTACTCCTCTTTCACCACCCTCGCCACATCGGTGACTTTGTCGTCTTTGTCGAGCGAGATCAGGCGGACGCCCTGCGTGTTGCGGCCGATGACACTGATCGCTTTCACGCTCTGGCGGTTGGTGATACCTTTCTTGGTAATCAGGATCAGTTCGTCATCATCGAGGACTTCTTTTATCGCGACCACTTCGCCGTTGCGGTCGGTGGTTTTGATATTGATGACCCCTTTGCCGCCGCGGTTGGTGACCCGGTAGTCGGAGATACTGGTCCGCTTGCCGTGGCCGTTCTCGCAGACGGTCAGAAGCGAGGCATCGCGCTTGACCACGACCATGCCGATGACATAATCTTTGGGTTCGAGCGAAATGCCCCGGACCCCGTACGCGCTACGTCCCATGGCCCGGATTTTTTCTTCGGGGAAGCGAATCGCCTGCCCCTGCCGGGTGGCGAGGATAATTTCAAAGGAGCCGTCGGTGAGGGCCGCCTCGATCAGTTCGTCACCCTCGGGCAGATCGGCGGCGTTGATGCCGGCCTTGCGCGGATTGGAGAAAGCATCGAGCGAAGTCTTCTTAATCGTGCCCTGTCGGGTGGCCATGACGACATATTTATCGGCATCGAAGGAGCGGACCCGGCAGAAAGCGGTAATCTTCTCCCCTTCGCCGATCGCCACCATGTTGACAATCGGTTTTCCTTTGGCGAGCCGGCCGCCGGTGGGAATCTCGTGCACCTTGACCCAGTAGCACCTTCCCTTGTTGGAGAAGAATAAAATATATTCGTGGGTCGAGGCGACAAAGAGGTGCTCGGCGAAATCCTCTTCCTTGGTTTCGATACCGATAACGCCCCGTCCCCCCCGGTTCTGCTTGCGGTACATCGAGACCGACAGCCGTTTGATATAACCGGAATGGGAGATGGTGATGACCATGTCCTCTTCTGCAATCAGATCCTCGACCGTGAATTCCTCAGCTTCATCCTGAATTTCGGTGCGGCGGTCGTCGCCGTATTTCCGTTTCAGTTCGAGAAGTTCTTCTTTGATAATCGCCATGCGGCGGGCTTTCGATTCCAGGATGCCTCTCAGTTCGGCGATCAATTTGATGGTCGCCAGATATTCTTCTTCGATTTTCTGCCGTTCCAGACCGGTCAGACGGGCCAGGCGCATGTCCAGAATGGCGTTGGCCTGTTTCTCGGAGAGTTTGAAACGGGTCATCAACCCTTCGCGGGCGGTCGGAGTATCTTTCGATTTTTTAATCAGTTCAATGACAGCGTCGATATTATCCAGCGCGATTTTGAGTCCTTCGAGGATATGGGCGCGCTCTTCAGCCTTGGCCAGATCGAATTTAGTCCGGCGGACAATCACCTCGTGGCGGTGAATCAAGAACTGCTCCATCATCTCCTTCAAGGTGAGGAACATCGGCACGCCGCCGACCAGCGTCAGCATCATGATGCCGAACGTGGTCTGCATCTCGGTGTGTTTGAAAAGCTGGTTGAGAACGATCTCGGCCTGGGCGTCGCGTTTCAATTCGACCACAATCCGCATGCCGTCGCGGTCGGATTCATCGCGCAAATCGGAGATGCCGTCGATATTTTTCTCCCGCACCAGATCGGCGATACGGGTCAAAAGATTCGATTTATTGACCTGAAACGGAATTTCGGTGACGACAATGCAATCCTTGCCGCTTTTCTGATGCTCCACGGAAGCTTTGGCGCGGACCTTGAGTCTCCCCTTGCCGGTGCGGTACGCCTCGCGGATACCGGCGCGGCCGTTGATGATGCCGCCGGTGGGAAAATCGGGGCCGGGGACCAACTCCATCAGTTCGTCATTGGTGATTTCGGGATTATCGATCAGAGCGGTAAGACCGTCGACCGTCTCCCCCAGATTGTGCGGCGGGATATTGGAAGCCATCCCGACCGCGATACCTGATGTACCATTGCATAATAGATTGGGGAATTTGCCGGGGAGGACCCGTGGCTCGGTGCGGGTCTCATCGTAGTTGGACATCATAGCGACCGTATCTTTTTCGAGATCGGCCAGCATTTCCATCGCAATCGGAGTCAGGCGAGCCTCGGTGTACCGCATTGCCGCGGCCCCGTCACCGTCGATCGAGCCGAAATTTCCCTGCCCATCGACGAGCGGATAGCGCATGTTGAAATCCTGTGCCATACGAACCAGCGTCGGATAAACCACCTGCTCGCCGTGAGGATGGTAGTTACCGGAGGTATCGCCGGCGATCTTGGCGCATTTACGATAGGGGCGTCCGGGGGAAAGATTCAGGTCGTTCATCGCCACCATGATGCGGCGATTGGACGGCTTAAGGCCGTCGCGGACATCGGGCAAGGCGCGGTTGGTGATGACGGACATGGAGTAATCGAGATAGGAGCTTTTCATCTCCTCTTCGAGATAAACGGAGATTATTTTTTCTCGTTCAAGTGGCATGTTGGTTCCTTCTATAGGTCAAAAATATTTTCAATTTATTCGCGCCTGCGCGCGATTGTCGGGGCCAAAAGAGGTCCTAACCTACAAGTAGATAAGATAATGATTTTTATAAATTGACGCAACGATTGAATGGAGATTTTTGAATTATTGTTCAGTATTATCATATTGTCCGACAACGCAATACGAATATGGACAAATCATGCTTACATTTGCGCAATAATTTTAAATTTATGGTCGGGTTCAGGGTGATTTATTCTTGACAATTCATGATTTTCGGCTATTCTAAGATAAATAATAGTCTCAATTCGGCACTTTAAAGGGAGGGCCGTTTGATGCCATCAAAGATAACTGCTTTAGTATTTCTGGCTATAATTGCGGGGTGGCTCCCTCTGTCCGCCCAAAATGACAGCGCGGATTTCTCATTCCGTCTGGAGAGGTTGCAATATGTATATCCGGGTCACAATCAAATTGTCAATATTATCATTGACCGGGCTGTCAGGGGGATGAGTGAAATCAATTTACGCATCGGGTATGACACGGCGGTGATGAAATTGATCGATGTGATGCCGGGAACATTCATTTCAGCGTGCGGGTTGGAATATTTTCGGTATTATTCATGGCCGGTCGATTCGGAAGATGTCGGCTTTCCGACCGGGGTGGTGGGGATTACCGCCAAATATGAGAGCGGCGATCCGTATGACTGGGGGATTAAGGATTATTACGCGGCTCCCGGGGAGACAATTGCCTCGCTGAAATTCCTGATTTCTGACAATCGCGATTATCTATGTACTTTTCATCCCATCCAATTTTTGTGGACCGGATGCGGAGATAATAAGGTTTACTCGATAACCGGGGATACGATTTATATTTCAAATACTGTATATGACACCGGAGGGGTTGAGATAACGAAGGACACGCTGTTGCCGTCATACACCGGGGCGCCATCGATATGTATTCGGGGGATACCGGAGGACTACGGCAAAGATATTCAAAGGGAGATAGATTTTCAAGATGGCGGATTAAGAATAATTTGCGCGGATTCGATTGAAGAACCAAGATGCGGATGGCTTTATGGATGGCATGGCGATATCGGTGGCTGGGATGGCATAGGAGGGCTTGTTATCTTTATGAATTACTTTAGATATGGCATTTCGGCATTTACTATTGATCCTGTTCTCCAAGCCAATTGTACCGATGTAAATGGGGACGGGAAGATTCTGACCATTGAAGATTTCCAGTACCTTGTCAGAATTATTACGGGAGACGCCCTCTCTCCAGGGGAAATTGATACAACATTCGAGGCAACTCTAAGAATTTCCGAAGACAAAAATGCCGAAAAAGTATCTGTTTTTACGAATTCCGACACGACTCTCGGTTCCATATACTTATGTTTCAGTGCGCCCGATTCGCTTATTAGGATTACCACGGGGGAAGGGACCGGGCATGAGTTGAAATATAACACAATGAACGATACTCTGAAAATTATCATATTTAGCCTGGAAATGGGCTATGCTATCGGCCCGGGAACATATCCCCTTTTAAATATTGAATATTCCGGCAAGGGGCCGGAAATGCTGTCTTGCTCGGCCGCCGGTTATAATGGCGAACGGGTGCATTTGACAGTCGATTATGTCACTGATATCGGGAATCAGGACGACGACATGATACCGTCAAGATTTGCGTTATCTCAGAACTACCCGAATCCCTTCAACCTTAATACCAGAATCGGTTTTGCTTTGCCGAAAAGATGCGACTGGGAGTTGAAAATATTCAATATTCAGGGGCAAATGGTCAAGTCATTCGAGGGGTCTTACGCCGCCGGAATTGTGGAAATTGACTGGGACGGAACCAATAATGCCGGCGGGATTGTCTCTTCAGGAATCTATTTTTATCGTCTGCGGGCAGGGGAATTTGCCGATACCAAGAAGATGATTATTCTTAAATAATCAGAATTTTGTGGTGCGGTTGACAGCGGCGACAATCGGCGGGATGATGATAATCTGGATAATTATTCCCGGAATCCCGGTCACGACCGCTCCGCCGGCGGCGAAGAATTGAACGGGGCCGTACGGCAGTTCCATAAATAACCCCATAAGCGCCAATCCGGCCGCAAACGCGAGCCGTCCCAAAATCATTGAAATCAAAAGAGCCAAGTAGATATTAAGATGCAGTTTGCGGTAGGTCAGTCCGGCAATGAGTCCATAAATTATCAATTCCATGGTCATCAACGGCACGGCATAAAGCGGGGGCATGGCGGTCAAAAGATGAGAAAGAACCGGGGCCAGAAGTCCGACCAGAACACCGGCCAGCGGCCCGACAATGAAGCCGCATATCAGGACCGGAAGATGCATCGGCAAGAATATCCGCCCGGCGATTCCGAATTGATGGAAAATGACAGGGATCAAGATGGCGAGGGCCAGGTAGAGCGCCGTATGCGCCACACGGCGGGGGCCGAGTTCAAATTTCATGCCTTTATTCCGCTCGCCAGATAGAGTCCGGGGCGATCGGTGATTGTGACTTTAAGAAAATGGCTTTGGTCAAACAGCCGGATCATCGCTTCCTGGGGCGGCAGTTGATCCATCGCCACCGGCCCCCCGGCGTTATGATGATGGCTGTTCAATTCTTTACTGCTCAATAAATGCATTATATAGAAGCCGCCTCCCGGTTTCAGGATCCGGGCGACTTCTTCCATCACTTTCGCATGGTGGGCAAAATGAGGAAAAGACGCGAAAGAAATGGCGATATCGAACGATTCCGGTTTGAGAGGTAATTGCTCAGCGTCAGCGTCGATAACAAGGCAATTATCGAAAGGAAAATTCTTGCGGGCCCGCTGGAGCATGCGGGAGGCAAAATCGACGCCCAGAACCATACCATCGGGGCCGACCAATCGCCTCAGCATATCGAAGAGGACACCGGTGCCGCATCCGAGGTCGATTACTCTCCAGCCCGGTTTTATCCGAAAGGAGGCAATTTCATCGGAGAGGATTTCCAGATCCTCGGCGATAAAATTTTTATCCCATTCTTCGGCAAAGGATTCGAAATATTCGCGGCGGTCATCCATAGCGCCCGCAAAATATATTTAAGTCGTTTTTTGTCAAGCGGATATTGGCCCGCAAATCAGACCGCCTGTTTTTATATTGCGATGAATTTTGGCCGCATTTAGATTTGGTAAAATTATAAAGGAGCAGGAAAGGGAAGCATATGTCTGATTTTGATTTTATAGCGGCTCGTCAAATTCTGGATTCCCGGGGAACACCGACGATTGAGGTCGATGTAGTACTGGCCGACGGTTCCCTCGGCCGGGCGGCGGTACCATCGGGGGCATCGACCGGAAGTCACGAAGCGGTGGAACTTCGGGACGGAGACGCCAAGAATTATTTCGGCAAATCGGTTTTGAAAGCGGT
Organism: uncultured candidate division Zixibacteria bacterium; assembly: GCA_937867135.1. Classification (GTDB taxonomy): domain Bacteria; phylum Zixibacteria; class MSB-5A5; order GN15; family PGXB01; genus UNRQ01. The sequence goes on along the minus strand of CALMKK010000151.1, from coordinate 24,116 downwards.
TAAGAATGTGAATGAGAAAATCGCCCCGGCGGTGGCGGCCCAGAAAATCGACCCATATGACCAGGTGGCGCTGGATAATTTCTTAATCAAACTCGATGGAACCGAAAATAAATCGGTTCTGGGCGCCAATGCCATATTGGGGGTATCGCTGGCGACGGCCAAAGCGGCGGCCCAGTCGGTGGGACGGTACTTATATGAATATATCGGGGGAACCAATTGCAAATTGCTTCCGGTTCCGATGATGAATATCCTCAACGGCGGGAAGCACGCCGATAACAATGTCGATCTCCAGGAATTCATGATTATGCCGGTCGGGGCCAATTCTTTCTCCAAATGCCTGCAGATCGGGGCGGAAGTATTCGGCAACCTTAAAAAAGTCTTGAAGGCCCGCAATTATAATACCTCAGTGGGCGATGAAGGCGGCTTTGCTCCCGATTTGAAATCGAACGAAGAAGCGCTCGAAGTCATAATGGAAGCGATTACCAAAGCCGGATATAAACCGGGCAAAGATGTTTTATTGGCGCTCGACCCGGCCTCATCCGAATTTTATGACGCCAAGAAAAAAATCTACAATCTCAAAGGAGAGAATAAGAAACTGACATCCGAGCAGATGATCGCTTTTTATGAGGCCCTCGTGAAGAAGTATCCTATCATATCAATCGAGGACGGATTGGCCGAGGATGATTGGGACGGCTGGAAACTTATGACTGAAAAAATGGGAAAGACAATTCAGATCGTCGGCGATGATATTTATGTCACCAATCCCGAACGATTGGCCCGAGGTATCAAGGAAAAGACATCAAATTCAATCCTCATTAAATTGAACCAGATCGGCACCCTGACCGAAACGCTCGATGCTATTGAGATGGCGAAGAAAGCCGGTTTCACGGCAGTGGTATCGCATCGAAGCGGAGAAACCGAAGACAGCACGATTGCCGATGTGGTGGTGGCGGCCGGAACCGGGCAGATTAAGACCGGCTCGGTCTGCCGAACCGATCGAATCTGCAAGTACAACCAGTTGCTTCGAATCGAGGAATCAATCGGGCCGGAGGCACAGTTTATCGGCAAGGATGTTTTTTACAACCTGCGCTAAAAATATTCCCATTGAATTCGGGGGAGGCAACCGCCTCCCTTTTTTATTTGCTGTAACATGGAATCGGAAAAAAAATGACCCGTCCGGAATGTCGGACGGGTCTTCCAAGAGGGAAAATTTAATCCCTTCCCTGGGATATCAGAACCGTGCGATTAGCGACGGCCTCTCTTCTTCCCTGCTTTGGCTTTGCGGGAAGGACCTTTTCTGAGTTTCAGGGCGCTGATCTTACCGCGCACGGAGGCCAGGGAACGTCTCATTTCCTTGGCGATTTTCGAGGCGGGTCTGGTCTTATAGGCTTCGCGCAATTTCTTGATTTCATCACTGCGCCAGGCTTTGCCCATCATTTTTTTCGCTTTCGATTTCTTCTTCATAGCCATCTTCTGGCTCCTTTCGTTGGACGTTGGTTATAAGTTGATCTTGTTCTCGTCATCCTTGTTGATAATGCGTGGGGGTCATTTTATATACCGGAATCGCTTCCTTTCATGCATCAGTTCATATTTACCATCTTAAAATGCCTTTTCATTCAAAAGGATAAAAATGTTAAAACATATCTGCAAGAAAAAAATGGAGCATAACAATAAAAAAGTTGCCATTGAAACCGGCGGCGCGCGGTCGATTGAATCGTATGAATCGAAAATAACGGCCGATATTTGGCAGGCGGGCCGTAGGGTTGCACCGATGAGACGGCTGAAGGAGCAATTCAGCCCTATTTTAATCGGGTATCAAGCATTGATTGATTTATCGCGAATTTTTCATTTCGCGGGCCAGATATTGGCCGGTGTACGATGTTTTGACTTTCGCCACTTCTTCCGGCGTGCCCGAGGCAATAATCCGGCCGCCGTCATCTCCCCCGTCGGGTCCCATATCGATGATATAATCGGCGGTTTTTATGACATCGAGATTATGTTCAATGACAAGGACGCTGTTGCCCCGTTCGACCAGCTCGTTGAGAACGCCGAGAAGCATCCGAATATCCTCGAAATGCAGTCCGGTGGTCGGTTCATCGAGAATATAAAGAGTCGAGCCGGTGGCCGTCTTGGATAATTCCGCCGAAAGCTTGACCCGCTGGGCCTCACCGCCGGAGAGGGTGGTGGCCTGTTGACCGAGATGGATGTACCCCAGCCCGACATTTTTCAAAGTAATCAATTTGCGTTTAATGCGCGGAATATGCTCGAAAAAGATCAGGGCTTCATCGACCGTCATATCGAGCGTGTCGGCGATTGATTTGCCTTTATAGGTGATTTCGAGCGTCTCGCGATTGAACCGTTTCCCTTTACAGACTTCGCACGGGACATAAACATCGGGAAGAAAATGCATTTCGATTTTCAAAATACCGTCACCCTGACAGGCCTCGCACCGCCCGCCCTTGACGTTGAACGAGAACCGTCCGGGCTGATAACCGCGCATGCGAGCCTCGGGCAACTGGGCAAAAAGGTCGCGAATGAAGGTAAAAACGCCGGTATAGGTGGCCGGATTGGATCGGGGTGTCCGCCCGATAGGCGATTGATCGATGTTGACGACCTTATCGATATGCTCCAGTCCTTCGATCGATTCATGCTCCAGAGGAACATCGCGGGAACCATAGAATTTACGGGCCAGAATACGGTACAGCGTTTCATTAATCAGGGTCGATTTTCCGGAACCGGAGACACCGGTAATCACGGTGAAAACACCCAGCGGGATATTGACCATGATGCTCTTGAGATTATTGCCTTTGGCGCCGTTCAGAACCAGATATTTCCCGTCCGGCTGGCGGCGCTCTTTGGGAACGGCGATGGTTCTTTTATGGGAGAGGTATTCGCCGGTCAGAGAATCGCGGCATTTTTTAATTTGGTCGGGAGTGCCGACGCAGACAATTTTCCCGCCCATATTGCCGGCTCCCGGGCCGAGATCGACCACGTAATCGGCCGATTCAATCGTTTCGCGATCGTGCTCGACGACAATGACGGTATTGCCAAGATCACGTAAATCGACCAGCGTTTTGAGGAGTTTGTTATTGTCGCGCTGGTGGAGACCGATGGAGGGTTCATCCAGGATATACATTACGCCGACCAGCCTGGCGCCGATTTGGGTGGCAAGGCGAATCCGTTGCGATTCTCCGCCGGAAAGGGATGAGGTGGCGCGACTGAGGGTCAGATAATTCAACCCGACATTTTCCATGAACGACAAGCGCTCTTTTATTTCTTTTAGAATCTGACGGGCAATCAGTTCCTGACGTTTGGTTAATTTCAGATTTTCAAAAAAGGCGCGGGCGTCTTTGACCGACATGGCCGTGAGCGTATCGATATTTTCGCGGTTGATAATGACCGAGAGCGCTTCCGGTTTGAGGCGCGACCCCTGGCAATCGGGGCAGGGAGAAACCGACATATATTGTTCGATCCACTGGCGGATTCCGGCGGAGTTGGTCTGGCGGTACCTTCGCTCAAGATGCGGAATGACCCCTTCAAAGGATCCGGTATATTCTCCCGAACCGCGGCCGTTGGAAAATTCATATTCGAAATGAATTTGCTCTTTGCCGGAGCCGTACAGAATCGATTTCTGAATGACCGCGGTAAGGTCCTTAAAAGGCGTCGAAAATTTGAAATTATAATGGTCGGCCACGCCGCGCATCATGTGGCGGTACCAATGCGAGAGTTCGGCTCCCCAGGGATGAATGGCTCCCTGATTGATTGATTTGGTCTTGTCCGGGATAACCAGATTGGGATCGATTTCCATTTTATTCCCGAGACCGGAGCAGGTCGGGCAGGCCCCGAAAGGGGAATTGAAAGAAAACATGCGAGGGGTCAATTCTTCGTAACTTATACCGCATTGAACACAGGCGGCCTGCTCGGAGAACAGGTGATCTTTGCCGTTGATATTGACTATGACTATTCCGCCGCCGGTTTTGAGAGCGGTTTCGACCGAATCGGCCAGACGGCGCGACGATGCTTTTTTGACCACCAGGCGATCGACGACCACTTCGATGGTATGCTTGACGGTCTTGGCCAGTTTAATATCGGAATCGGCCTCCGTTATGTCGCCGTCGATTCGCAACCGGACAAATCCCTCCCGTTTGGCGGTTTCAATTATTTCTTTATGCTCCCCTTTCCGCCCCTGCACCAAAGGAGCCATTACGGTCAGGCGGGAGCCTTCGTCAAAAGAAAGCACCGAATCGACAATCTGCTCGACCGTCTGCCGGGTAATCGGGCGACCGCATTTGACACAATGCTGGACCCCGATGCGGGCGAATAGGAGCCTCAAATAGTCATAGACTTCGGTAACGGTGCCGACCGTGGAACGAGGGTTTTTGGCGGCTCCTTTCTGTTCAATAGAAATCGCCGGAGAGAGTCCCTCGATAAAATCGACATCTGGTTTTTCCATTAAGCCCAGGAATTGACGGGCGTAGGCCGAGAGCGATTCGACATAGCGGCGTTGTCCTTCGGCATAAATGGTATCGAAGGCCAAAGAGGATTTACCTGAGCCGGATAAGCCGGTAATTACCACTAACTTGTTGCGGGGCAACTTGAGGTCGATATTTTTTAAGTTATGCTCACGGGCCCCTTTTATGTAAATAAACTGACTTTCGGTCATAATTCTCCAAAAAAAACGGTAACCAATAATATACTCATTTTTCTCGCGCGCTGGGAATGATTTTTCACTTTTTTATATAAATGTCTGCTAACTACATTCAAAATCACTTATTTTGGGATTCATGAAATTATAGGGCTATTTCAAATGATATTTTTCCCTTAGTATCAGGAGGACTATGATGAGAAACATCTTAAGAACCCGGGACAAATTGGCGGGTCTGGTTTTCCTATTATCATTTATTATCCCTTTCGGAATCAGCACAAATGAACATGATCAGGATTCCCTATGGGATCCGTCACTAAATTCATTTCCCAATTATATTGAAGTAATGGAAAAATCGGATCTGATGTATAAAATTGAGCCCGATACCAATTTTGTCGATTTTGCAGACACTTCGCAAACCGAGATTCTCAGTAATTGGGGATGTCAGACAATTGAAAGCGACGGTACCATAAACTATGGCATCTTTGCAATTCCCGATTCAGTTGTCGAAATTTTTAATAAGGCCGAATCGAGTTTTGCGGCCCAAGATTATGACAAGGCTTTAATATATTTTGATTCCGCCTGGCGACGAGATACTTCTTTAACATATATATTGACCCTAATTGGCGACACTTATTATCGTCAGCAGAAATATGATCTGGCCGAAGACTTTCTAAAAAAGGCGATTGCCCGTAATTTCGCCGATTATGATGCCCACTGGTTTCTGGCCGATCTTTATTATAAGACCGGCAAAAATGACAGTGCCAATATCGAATTTATCACAGCCCATCTTCTAAACAGAAATCATGTCTCCTTGAAACAGGCCCTGAAGAATTTTCGAGAGCGAATTGGCAGGACCTGGATTGATCTCGCCCTTCACCCGATGTATAAAATTACCAGCGACGGCCATAATATTTCAATTATGGCTCATCCCGATTGGATCTGGTACGCCTGTGTCAAAGCCGTCTGGCATTATGAACCGGGGTTTGCCGAGAAGCAGCTGTGGCAACACTTTGATAGCGTTTATACATCTGTTACGGAGGAGGCTCATGCTCTTGTGTTTAATGCCGTTACCGAAAAGAAATTCAGCGATGTAGAAAAAATAATTACCGACGGCAATCTCGCCGGTTTGGTTTATTATGAATTGCTGGCTCCTCGTTACCCGAAAATCATGCCCTTATTGCCGAAAGAAATTTTCAATACGGTGTTGAAATACGCTGATGCTTATCATTAACCTATAAATTTCCTGATTTTAGAGACCGATTGAGAACAGGATAAACATCATGCCAATACCATCGTCAATAATCCTTTACAACGACGAATGTATTTCCGGGATAAGAAAGGAACTCTCTCATCAATCGATTGATGCGGTGGTGACATCACCGCCATATAATATCGGGGTGAAATATGGCCGTTACGACGACCGGATTCCCCGGCAGGAATATCTGGACTGGCTGGCGGAATGGGGAAAAGAAATCAAGCGGGTGATGAAAGATGACGGTTCGTTGTTTTTGAATATCGGATCTAAGCCGACCTCGCCGGAGGTTCCCTTTCAGGTTATTGACGTGCTGTCACGGCAATTCAAACTGCAAAATGTCATTCATTGGATAAAATCGATTTATATCGAGGCGGGCAGTTACGGGCAGAAACTTGATATCAATGTCGGCCACTATAAGCCGATAAACAGCGACCGCTTTTTGAATGACACCCATGAATATATCTTTCATCTGACCAAAAGCGGCAAGGTGCCGCTGGACCGTCTGGCGCTCGGCGTGCCGTATAAGGACCTAACCAATATCGTCCGCTGGAAAGCCGGCGGGAGAAAATTGCGGTGCCGGGGAAACTGCTGGTTTATTCCGTACGAAACGATTCAAAATCGAATATCGGATCGGCCCCATCCGGCGTCGTTCCCGCCCCAGTTGGCGGAAAATTGCATCAGACTGCACGGTTTCTCGAAAAATACCACGGTGCTCGACCCATTTATGGGTATCGGCAATACCGGCTTGGCCTGTCGGGGCCTGGGCGTGCGTTTTATCGGATATGAGTTGGACCCCGATTATTTCAAAACGGCCAGGGCGCGGCTGGAGGTCTCGCCGCCGGATAAGCGAAAGGTCAAATGAATTGCCTTGAAAATAAGACATGATTCCATATATTGAATTTTTAAAGAAATGAAATCAATCAAAGGTAAAAAAGTCCTGGTAACCGGGGGCGGCGGATTTATCGGTTCGCACCTGGTGGAGTATCTGACTCGAAACGGCGCCGGCCTGACGGTTCTGATTCGATACACATCCAGCGGAAAAATCGGCTGGCTGGAGCATCTGCCGACGGATTTGAAAGAAAAATTGAATTTCGTGTTCGGCGATGTTCGCGATCCCGATATCTGCAAGAAAGCAATCACCGGCAATGATTACATTTTTCATCTGGCGGCCCAAATTGCGATACCGTATTCCTATATCGCGCCGCGCGATTTTCTGGCGGTTAATGCTCTGGGCACTGCCAACATGCTATCGGCGGCTCGGGATGCAGGCATAAAAAAATTCCTGCAAGTTTCTACGTCGGAAGTATATGGGACGGCTCAATATATTCCGATCGATGAGAAACATCCGCAAACGGCACAATCGCCCTATGCGGCATCGAAAATCGCTTCGGATCGAATGGCGGAATCGTTCCATTTGACCTTTGGCCTGCCGGTGGTGATAATCCGGCCATTCAATACCTATGGGCCGCGTCAGTCGGCGCGGGCGGTCATCCCGACCATCATACTTCAGGCCCTGCGCGGCACAACTATCAAACTCGGCAATAGCGATACCCGCCGTGATATGAATTATGTGGAAGATATCGTGGCAGGAATGACCGCGGCCTGTTTTGAGGATAAAACTGACGGGAGGACAATTAACCTGGCGACCGGAAAAGACTATACAATCGAGCAGATTGTGGCACAATTGGGAGATTTGCTCGGCAAGAAACTGGTGATTAAGACGGATCGAAGACGGGTGCGCCCGAAAAATTCCGAGGTTCTGCGTCTGCAGGGGGATGCCGCGCTGGCGCGAAAGATATTCGGATATCGGCCGAAATATAATCTCAAAGACGGATTGGCTAAGACTGTTGAGTTTTTTGAAAAGAATATGGAAATGTACAAAAAAGAGGATTACCAGTTGTGAGTCGGCCCGGCAGAATAAGACAGGCGGTAATACTGGCCGGCGGCGAAGGACGACGGCTTTTGCCGTACACCAAGGTCCTCCCCAAACCGCTCTGGCCGGTGGGCGGATTGCCGATCGTGGAAATTTTGCTCCGTCAGCTGGCAAAGGCCGGGATCAAAGAAGCGATTCTGGCGGTAGGGTATCAAGCGGATTTGATAAAAATGATTGTCGGTGACGGCCGTCAGTTCGGATTGAAAGTCAGGTACTCCCTGGAAGAAAAACCACTGGGTACGGCCGGGCCATTGAAGAGAATAAAGGGATTGGAGCCTGATTTCCTGGTTATGAACGGGGACCTGTTGACCGATTTGCCGTTTAAGAAATTCATTCAGTCGCATTTCAGAATGGGACGGCTGGCGACAGTGGCGGTTTTCAGGCGAGCGGTCAAAGTTGATTTTGGAGTAGTGGTAGAAAAGAGTCAGAAAATTATTGATTATTTGGAAAAGCCGGTTTTGGGGTATTCGGTATCAATGGGGATTTATGCTTTTAATCGGGATATTTTAAAGCAGATTCCGAATCATCGCTTTGATTTTCCGGATATTGTTCATAAATTGATTAAAATCGATGAAAATCCGGCTGTTTTCCGTTTTAGCGGCCGGTGGCTTGATATCGGGCGGCCCGATGATTGGGAGAAGGCGGATCGGCTTTTCGAAAGAAAACCCCAACTTTTTTTGCCATAATCGACGTATAATTCAGCGATCAGGCCGATATTAATAAAAAAGAGCAACTGCCAAGGAATTTCTATGAGATATCTTATAACGGGCGGGGGGGGATTTATCGGGAGCAATATCGCTCATGAATTACTGCGCCGGGGCGATGACGTGCGCGTGCTCGATAATTTTTCGACCGGCCGCAAAATCAATATTGCCGACATAATCGATCAGATTGATTTGATTGAAGGAGATATACGGGATTTTTGGACGGTCCGCGAGGCGGTTGAGGGAGTCGATTATATTCTTCATCAAGCGGCTCTGCCATCGGTACCGCGTTCGATAAAAAATCCGCTGACTTCCAACAGCGTCAATATCGATGGAACGCTCAATATTTTGGAGGCGGCCAAGCAGGCGAAAGTGAAGCGAATGGTGATGGCATCGTCATCGTCTGTTTATGGCGACACCCCGCAACTCCCGAAACACGAAAGCATGTTCACCGATCCGTTGTCGCCGTATGCCGTAACCAAACTGGCTAACGAAAAATATTGCAAGGTCTTTTATGAATTGTACGGTTTGGAAACCGTGGCCTTGAGATATTTCAATATCTTCGGCCCCCGTCAGGACCCCGGCTCGGAATATGCGGCGGTCATCCCCAAATTTATCAATGCCTTTCTGGCGGGAAAGCAACCGGTGGTTTTCGGCGACGGAGAGCAATCGCGCGATTTCACTTTTATCGCCAATGCAGTCGAAGCTAACATTTTGGCGACCACGGCTCCCAAAGCGGCCGGGAAATATTACAATATCGCGGCGGGCGGGCAATATACGCTAAATGATCTTATTAGATCGCTACAGGAGATTATCGGCGTGGATATCAAGGCAATGTACCAGGCGCCGCGGCGCGGGGACATTCTTCACTCTTTCGCCGATATCAAGCGGGCCGAGGAGGATCTGGGGTACAAAGTTAAAATTGATTTTGAGGCCGGCCTGAAGAAGACGGTAGAATGGTTCACCAAGCAGTTCCAATCCCGCACGCCGGTGGGGGGAATTAAGATAAAATAGCGCTTCAATTTGATGGTTTTATAAGGGTGGGTCGAGAAGATGACCCGCCTTTTTTTATGAATTTTCCGGCGGCGGTCAATCTTTAAAGAGATCGTCGAATTTCTTCTTCTTATCTTCTTTGGAATCAAGCGGCGTCATCTTCTTGTCATGGGAATGAACCGCCAGACGGGCCTGGAAAAAGTCGCAGAAATTGGCTTTGTCTTTCATGGGGATGGGGGCGTCAATTGATTCGCGGCACTGCCAATGGGACATCGGGTCGAAATGGCGACATCCGCGGCAACATCGCAATTCAGCCTGGCATTGGGGGCAAGCGTCGGAGCGCATCACTTTCCCCTCTATTCCGGTCGCCCGGCCGCAGCTCCAGCAAATTAGTCCGGCCATAGAAATCGTCCTTTCCCCAAATCAAATTGAATACGGCTTTAATATAATAAACGAATTCCTTTGGGGCAATTGTAACAATTAATACGACATTTTGTCGGAAAAATGGCTTTCTACCTCTTCAATATAGAACATAATGGTCAGAATTTGATATAACAGCGGTTCGGGAGGTTTTGTCAGAAGGAAATTGTGAAGGGCCCTCTGGTTGATTAATGCAGAGACAGCGCGGCTTCGGGAAGGAAGTGCTTCAATTTCAGCGCAGATATTTTCATATTGGTTATTTAAGGCCCGGTATCGGCCACAAAACCGCCGCATTTTTTTCTGACCATGATAAAGAAGGCGATTGTCACGGATTGATTCTTTCAAGTTTTGAAGAATCAAATATTTCCTGAGGCTCAAAGATCCGCTTAATTTAACATTGTGGCCATAAAGGGGAATGTCGAGAAGCCGCGGATCAAGCGCCCTCAGGAAATCGACATAAAATTCATAATTAATAAATGATGATGGGATCCGTTTCATCTCGAATTCAAACAGAAATTTCCCCCAAAGGGGCGGAATTGTCCAGGAAAAGAGGCGGTGACGGTTCTCACCGGCATTAACCAGGCGGTTATAATAATCGAAATAGAGATGCTTGACCTTGTCCGATTCGCTTATTTCCGGATAAGCGCTGATTCCATTCTTAATGTCATTGCTCAGTTCGGCCCGATTCAGCCCGAGCAGTGCGGCCGAAACAGCCAAGGGAAGGAAATTGGTGTAGGAATCATTATCGAGCATTGCGGCTAGATTTTTATAGCCCGACATGGGACGATAAGGATGGCGGATAAATTCGCCCCCGAAACCCATAAAATGAACGGATAGACCTTTTAATGACCTCTCTCTTTCGAGGTCGTCCCAATAGCAGGCCGATGCGGTCTGGCAATTGACAGATCCGTCGGTTAAAAAAGTTATTTCTTTCATCGCCCCAAAATTATCGAAAGGGTGCGCCGCTTTGAATGATTTCAGCTCTTTTTGGTACAGTGCGGCCAATGGCGCGGCAATCGCCGATTCATCGCCGCTGAAAAGATGATCGGTAGCGGGAACAAAATCGACGCCGCTTGCCGCCAGACCGGCCAGGACGGCGCGAGTATCAAAACCGCCGCTCAAATCGGCGACAATGGTCAATCCTTTTTCGTCGCACCGTCGGGCCCGATCCAGAAGCGACTGCCGGAAGAGAGATACGCACTGCTTGACGGCCTCATCCTTTGACATAGCCTTGTCCGTTGTCGTGAAATCGACCGGATGAAGCGGGCGGGACTCGAAATCAATTCTGACGGCGCTGATTTTGGCGCTCAGAATAGTGGCGGGCGGCAGTCTTTTAATCCCTTTAAAGAGAGTTTTGTCGCCAAGATTATATTCAAAAGATAGGAATTCGGCGAGCGCCATCGGGTCAAAGGCAATCGATTCCATCCAGGACAAAATAAATTTCATATCGCGCGACACAATCAAACGGGTTGCGGCGGCACTGAAAAACGACGGGAGTCTTCCCCATCGGTCGTTGAAAAGCAGGATTTCATTATTATGTTTGAAATATATCAGGACAAGAAAATCACCGTCGCAGTCATTCATAAAGGCGGCGACGGCTGAATCGAGTTTATCTTTCTGAGGAAAAATAGCGGCCATGCGGCGCAGGGCCGAATCGATTTCGCAATCGGATTTATTATAGATGAATCCTTCCAGAAGGACCAGCACGTCGTTATCTTCGAATGATTGCGACGGGTATCCTTTATATCCAAGAAAGGCGATGGAAATTTTATCCGAAGCGAAATAATGGTCAAGGATAAATTTATCGCGGAATTTCAGGTCGTTATATGATTGAGAAAGCTGGGAGCGATGGAGCGGGTTGATATCCGCAATCAGACTGATGCCCGGCATGAGACTCCTACAATCGCGGGATCATCGTGATACAATTTTCGGGACAGACATCGACACAGAGGCCGCAACCGTAGCATTTCTCCCGATCGAGAATCAATTTTCCCCCGGCCATTTTGCGGGCGTCGAAATAACAAACTTCGGTACAAACCCCGCAATGGGTGCAGTCCTCCATGATGGTTTCTTCCAGAAGAGCACCCAAATCGCATTTCTCGATCGGGCTCAAAAAATAGCCGCAACAGTCGTCGCAACAGAAACAGATGCCGTCGATTTGCGACGGCCTTTTTGTATTTCGAAAAGGGCGACTGACCAAATGCTTTTCTTTGGCCTCGTCGAATATTCGTTCCACCTCGGCATAGGAGATTTCATGAAGACCGGAGCCGCTCGGTTCGACATCATCGCGGAACATCAGGCAGAGATCCATCCGGGAGCGATGGCAGTATCCCCGGCTTTCGCGGCAACCGCAGTTGCACACCCAGAAGCGGGTGTGGTTTTTGACAAGTTTCCGGGCCTCGTTATGGGTACAGACATAATGCATGCAGAAATCACTCGTGCTCATCCGTTTTTCCTGCTTTCATTTCAGAGGTTGACGAATGACGGTTTTCATTCGTTCCGGGGCCACCCGCCGGAAATCGCTCAAATAGATTTCGTGATGCTTGCCCCGAAGGCTGTGCCCGGATTTATCGATAAATTGATGCAGTTTCGCCAAAGTCGGCCCTTCCTTCGAAAACGGCCCGACATGCATAATCTGCGCCGCATTCCCTTCGGCCAGATTTTCAAAACGCAATTCGGAGAGCATGGCCGGGGCCTTTTTCTTTTCCAGTTGTTCGCGGGCCTCTTGCACTTTTTTAGCCGTCACAAACTCCGGTTGCATTATCATCAGGGTCCATTTCCAGTTTTTCTTGTTTTCCAGGCGGAATTTATCGATTCGGCCCTCGACCCACCATAAGCCTTCCAGCGGCATGACCCGATAATCATAACCGCCGCTTTTTTTTAAATTAAATTTGATGGTGTAGGAAAGACTAAAAAGCGATTCAATCGCTTCCTGGAAATCTTTGGATTTATTGGGATCCCCTTTGCCGTCGATCATCAAAAAATTCATCTTCGGCACTTCGACCAGCGAAGCCGTTTTCGCCGACGGATTATAGAGATGTTTGCATTCTTTCTTGAGGTCAATAATCTTTGGCATTTTTATCGATAAATCCTCATTTGTTTATCAGTAACGGGCGGATATCGGCCATCGATGTCCAGGCGTTGCTGTTCTGACGGGCCATATAGATGACCGCCTCGGCGACTTCATCGACCGTCAATTTCAGCGAGGCTTTCGACGGTGAGTGCGATTCTTTCGACATTTGCGACATCAATCTGGTGTCGGTCGAGGCGGGCGACAGCACCGAAATTTTTATGCTCTGATTACGGACCTCCCCGGCGGCCGATTCGGACAGGACATTGACCGCCGCTTTGGACGCGGCATAGACCGCCAGGCCGGGGGAACCGATACGGGCCGCACCGGACGAGATATTTATGATCTGGCCGCCTCCCTGCCGTCGATAAAGCGGAATCAATTCCTTGAAACTTAAGAAAATCGCCTTGAGATTAGTATCCAGAATAGTGTTGTACTCGGCGACTGTCGTATCTTCGACCGCCTTATGAATCCCGACCCCGGCGTTGTTGACAAAAATATCGATCCGGCCGAATATTTTTATGGCCGATGCGACTATTTTTTTCATGGTGTCGGCCCGAGTCAGATCGGCGGCGATAATCAAATAGCGGTTTTTGGGAAGATTGAATTGTCCGGCGATTTCGGAGAGCCGGATTTTGTTGCGCCCGGTTAAAACCACCCGCGAATTATGGGAGGCAAAATGGCGAGCAATAGCGGCGCCTATTCCCTGACTGGCGCCGGTAACGACCACCACCAAATCATCGAGCGAGCGCATAAAGAAACACCCCTGTCATTCCGGTTTCAAAGCATTTTTAATCTATACGGTTTTCCTGAAAAATAAAGGGCAATAATTAAATTTATGAAGATTTTTGGAGAGGTGATGCGTCTATAAAACATGGAAGCCCGCTTCCCCCTCCGAAGCGGGCTTCCAGCCACGAGAACGAGAAAAGAAGATGGCACCTGTAAGCAGGGACAGGTGAGTCAGCATTCAGAGCGATCGAGAACCTTTTATAATCCATCAACCTGATGTAGTTATGTAGCAAGGCGGATGCCCGATGAATTGGGGCGAAGGAGTCGAATCGATAAGATATTGCGGTATAACGCAATATGCCGAGATTTTTGGTCCCCGGGAATTTTTTTCCGAACGGCGATTCGCATTTTTATACGAGGTGGAGAATGATGCAAAAGGGAAATCTATTAATAATCAATGACTTAACATATCGTATCCGATTTGAGATGATTCGCAAAAGGATACGAATTTCGACGGGACATGGCATCGCAATGATTGCCAACATTGAGTTGCCGGGGTCATTGTGGAATTGAGCAATCTCCTTCAAAATATAATATATCATGGAAAAACGGGATGACGGACATAGAATCAGACTTGCACGGCCTGGATTTCCTGGGGCCAAGGGCTCGGTCGGTCACTTGCGGAGGAGTGACATGGGAAGAATAATCAGCCGGCGGGGCCGCGGCGGAGATGCTTGCTGCGCGAAAGAACACCATGGGCGGCGACATTTATAATCAGCACCAGGGCTAATAGTACAAAGGCGGCGGCCCAGGCCTGACGGTGCCAGTCATCGTAGGGCGAAATGGCATAGGTGAAAATCATGACCGGCAGGGTGGCGGTCGGCTGACCCCAGCCGGAACTCCAGAACTGGTTATTGAGACTGGTGAAAAGAAGCGGGGCGGTTTCGCCAGCCACCCGCGCCAGATTTAGCATGGTACCCGTAATTATACTCCGTAAGGCGTAGGGAATGACAACGGTGGTGATAGCCTGCCACTTGGTCGCCCCGAGCGCCAGGGCGGCATCGCGCTGGGTCTGCGGTACGGCCCTGAGAAATTCTTCGGTACTGCGCACCGCAATCGGAATCATCATGATGCCGAGAGCCACGCCTCCGGCCAGAGTGGAGAAATGACCCATGGGGAGCACCACCAGCGTATAGGCGACAATACCAATAACAATCGATGGGACGCCGTTCAAAAGGTCGGTCACATATCTGATAAGGGATGCCATTTTAATTCCGGCATATTCGCTCAAATAAACGCCTCCCAGAAAACCGATGGGAACGCCGATTATGGTCGCCAAAAGCAGAACCTTGCCGCTGCCGACAATGGCATTGGCCATGCCGCCGCCGGTTTCTCCGACCGGTGCCGGCAAATGAGTGAAAAACGACAATGATAGAGCCGAAACACCGTGCCAGAGCAAATAACCGAGGATATAGAATAGAACTCCAATGGTAAGCGCCGTGCAAAGTCCGGTCAGGCCGAACATCAGGATATTGGAGCCCCTTTTCCGGACGCTATACGAAACCATCATCGAGAGGCCCTTCTCGCGGTGGCCAAGATCAGAAGCCGGGCCAGACCGTTTATGACAATGGTCAAGATGAAAAGCACCAGGCCAAGTTCAATCAATGAGCTTAAATAGAGATTCCCGACCGCTTCTGTGAACTCATTGGCGATAATGGCGGCGATGGAATATCCGGGTGCCAGGAGCGAAGCCTTAATCTGCGGGTTGTTTCCTATGACCATCGTCACCGCCATGGTTTCTCCCAGGGCCCGGGCCAGGGCCAGGAATATCGAACCGAGGATTCCTTTCATGGCAAAGGGAACCACGACTCGCCAGGTAGTCTGCCAGTGCGTTCCGCCGAGAGCGAGCGATGCTTCTCTTTGATCTTGAGGTACGGCCAGAAGCACCTCGCGGGAGACTGAGACGATGAAGGGGACAATCATGATAGATAGAACAACCCCGGCGGTCAAATAACTGACTCCGAAGAAATCGCCTCCGAAAATCGGAAGAAATCCAAACCAGTTTTTTAACAGCGGAATAATAGAAGTGTGTAAAACGGGAATGAGGACGAAAATACCGAGCAGTCCATATATGACACTTGGTACCGCCGCCAACAATTCAGTAAGAAACGATAAAGTATCCGACAAACGAGGCGGGGCCAATTCCGCCAGAAAAATAGCCGAACCCAAACCGAGCGGAACCGCCATCAGCAACGCCAATATTGATGTGACGACGGTTCCATAAATAAACGGCAACGCCCCAAAAATTCCGGCGACCGGGTCCCAAACCTTGGTGAATAGAAAATTCAGGCCGAAGGCATGACGGGACAGAGACGATTGGGCAAATAGCTCGTAAAAAATAACACCGGTAATAATAAGTATGGCGGCACCGGCCGCCATGGTTAAAATATGGCCGAAATTGTCATGACCCCAGATTTGTCGGATTTTCCGGCGCATCCTTTGGGGGCGTGTAAGAATTTGGGTCGGCGGCATGGTTTCGCAATGTTATTGTATCTTCGAAATTGCGGATATTTCTTTAGCCACCACCGGCTTGGGCAACCTGGCATAGGCGAGGGCCTCGGTTAAATTCTGGCCGTCACTCAGCATCCAGTGCAGAAAATCGGTGATAATTTTTTTCTTTTCCGGATCCTGGAATTTTTCGGGTATCAAAAGCCAGGTGAAACTTGAAATCGGGTAGGCGCTTTTGCCGGGGGCATTGGTGATCGATACCCGAAAATCATCGGGCATGTTCGCCGCCGCTCCGGCCGCGGCCGCCGTGACACCGGCTAAATCGGCCTTCACGAATTCACCAGCCGCATTACGAACTTTGCCATAAAGAAGTTTATTCTGGATAGCATAAATCAGTTCCACATAGCCGATCGCGTAGGGCGTCTGCTTTATAAGGCCCGAAACTCCCTCGTTACCCTTGCCGCCGAGTCCCACCGGCCAGTTGACCGATGTTCCGACACCGACTTTTTCTTTCCATTCGGCACTGTTCTTGGCCAGATAATCGACCCAGATATAAGTGGTTCCGCTACCGTCGGAGCGATGCACGACGACCAGTTCGTGATTGGGTAAATTTACGCCGGGATTGGCTTTAGTGAGTTCAGGGTCGTTCCACTTCGTAATCTTGCCCAGGAAGATTCCCACCAGGGCTTCCGGCGTAAAATTGAGCTCGGCGGAAAGGCCGGGCAGATTGTAAGTCGGGACATCGGCTCCCATTACGGTCGGAAAATGCAGGACTCCGTAGCCGTGCTTGTCGCTAAAATCTTTCAATTGGACTTCATTCATGGGACCGTCACTGGCGCCGAAATCGACCGTCCCTTCGGTAATCTGCTTGATACCGGCCCCGGAACCAATGGACTGATAATTGATTTGAATTTCCGGGTGTAGTTTGTTGTACTCATTGAACCATTTCGAATAAATGGGATAAGGGAATGTGGCGCCGGCGCCGTTTATCAAAACGGCGGCGTTGCCGAGGCTCGCCGTCAAAAAAAGGAACGCCGCCAAGGTGAGAATCTTTCTCATAAAACCTCCTTCGAAAAGATTTGTCATCCGCCTGCCCCGAAAAAATTCCAATTGCGGGACAGGGCGGGCCGGAAAAGCCTCCCAAGGGGGATGCCGTTTCTGCCCTATTCAACGTTAGAATTTAACGCCAATAGAATTTTCATTGGGTTATGATTATGTAAGGATTGTGTTAAAAATTATAGGGATGGTCGATGACAGAAAAAAAGATGGGGTCGGCCCCCGCCAATACCCCATCTGCTTTCAGAAACTTAAGGTAGTGATAGGATTTTATTCCAAACCCTCACCGGGACGGTTTGATATTCTGATTCATGCGGAACAGATTTTCGGGATCATATTTGCTTTTTATAGTGGCAAGTTTGGCGTAGTTGTCGCGGTAGGTAGCCGCAATCCGCTCCTCGCCCTCATCCATCATGAAATTGACATAGGCTCCGCCGGATGAATGGGGATGCAGACTCTCCCAGTAGTCTTTAACCCATTTCATATTTTTGTCGGTATCGGCGGCATTGGGATACATCGCCGCTATGACATGAACATATTTGGCGTCGCGGTAATTGAAAGCGGTCTCCCCTTTGCCGACGCGATTGACGGCGCCGCTGACCGGATAAATATGCAGGGCGGAATTAAATGTCGGAATATGAGGGCCGTATTTGACATGGCTGTCGATTATGTCATCAGTCAAATCACCGACAAAATCGGCCTTCCAGTAATTCTGAAGACCGGAAGGAACCAGGGCATCGAACATACCCTGCACCACCGGGAAAGGCATCTGGCCGACAAAATCAAGGAGCGGCGGACCGAACTGGCGGAGCGGTTTGACGGTTTTTTCGGCCTTTTCCAAATCCCCGGTGCAACAAATCACGACTCCGCAGACGGTTTTATTATGAAGATGAGCCGGGAAGGGATCGCCCGGAGGAACGATCAGATAGGCAAAAAAAGCATTGATTTCATCGGGGGCAGAATTCATAAAATCCCGATAGAATTTCATGGCTTCACGGCTTTTTTCCAGGGGATAAAGTATCGGGCCGGCCAAGACGGTTCCAACCGGATGCAAACGGAATTCGAAACTGGTGACAACTCCAAAATTGCCTCCGCCCCCACGCAGGGCCCAGAAAAGGTCGCTGTTTTCCCTGGCGCTGGCTTTGACCAACCGGCCGTCGGCGGTGACTACATCGGCGGAAATAAGATTATCGATCGATAATCCGCATCTCCGGGTCAAATGCCCGATACCGCCTCCCAGGGTAAGACCGCCGATTCCGGTGGTGGAGATAATTCCTCCGGCCGCTGCCAGCCCGAAGGCATGGGTGGCGTGATCGAGATCGCCCCAGGTACAACCCCCTTCGGCATGGGCGGTGCGCTCATCGGGATTAATCTTGATTCCTTTCATCAGGGATAGATCAACCACCATTCCCCCGTCATTAGTGGCAAAGCCAGCGACATTATGTCCCCCGCCCCGAACGGAAATCGGCAGCTTGTGGTTCCGGGCAAAATTCACCGATGCGATAACATCGGCGACATTAACACAACGGGCGATTACAGCCGGGTGGCGGTCGATCATCCCGTTAAATACTTTACGAGCCTTATCATAGCCGGCATCCCCGCGCAGAAGCACTTCTCCTCTGACGCTGCTTTTAAAGGACGATATCGCCTTCTGATCGGATAATGTCCCTCTTTCGCCGACGGAAGTGGATGTTTTGGAAGCCATGGCATTCCCCACGATTAAATGTTTAAACATATTGATTTAAATTTCTGCAACCGCAGCAATTACTAATTCTTCGGAGTTAATACGGAGCGCAATAGTCTATGTTTGGACATTTTGAATCAAGAGATATCATCTGCGAATTGAATTGGCGGTATGATTACGTTTCAATGTCATAAGAAGACAGAATTATCTATCATACTCGAAGATTTCACAGATGAAACCGACTCCGGCCTTGATTATTACCGGGTGCCAAGCCAGGTTTCTTCATGCCGGGCACGGAATCCTTTCGATTTTCTCAATAAATTATAACATAATATGGATAAATTAATCATTGCTAATTTGCCGACGCGTCATATATTGAAAGTAGTACAATATTTTACCTGCCGCCAGAAAGGGAAATCTGATGAAAAATCGGTTAATTATTACCGTCTTTGTCCTAATCAATTTTTTCGCGGTTTTCACGGCCGCCGCTATCGATTTGTCCCGTGGAATTGTATCCGACGTGCCGGATGAATTCATGAGTCAGGCCTTTGGCAA
The DNA here is from genome assembly GCA_937867135.1 of uncultured candidate division Zixibacteria bacterium. GTDB lineage: Bacteria > Zixibacteria > MSB-5A5 > GN15 > PGXB01 > UNRQ01. Next base: position 4,561 of record CALMKK010000151.1, on the reverse strand, counting down.
AATTCCCCCATCGAGGCTGACCCATGATGACAGCGTGGCCATCGCCACCTATCGCTATAGTGCGGATACTCTGAAGGTGCTGGCGGTTATGGTCGAGTGGTTTGACCGTCGGGGGACATATTCCCGCAGCACCATCGACAGCATGCTGTTTTCCCGAGGCGTCTATCCCGGCGGCTCCGTGGCCGACTACCTCAATGAGGTTTCATACGGCAAACTGGCGGTGAAGGGTGATGTCATCGATTGGTATACGGCCGGATTTTATAGCCCTTATTTTGATTTCGAAAATATATTGCCCGAACTCGATCCTTTCATCGATTTTTCCCAATATGACGGGAATAGCGACGGCGATGTCGATGCCGTAGTCTTTGTCCGGGCCGGTACCGGACAGGAAGATTCGCACGACACCTATGATATCTGGTCATATGCGGTGTCGTACGGCCCGCACGGGGGACCGGGACCGTTCGACGGCATGAAAATCCCCAATTGGAACACCTCCCCGGAACTCAGGCCCCTGCATGATACGCTCAATCCGACTCTCTTTTCGGGTGAAGATTCGTTAAACAGCATTCGGGTTTTTGCCCATGAAATGACGCATAATGTCGGGCTTCCCGATCTCTATGATTATGACGCCAAACTTGATACCACGACTTACTTCACCCCTAATGACGCTAATGATCATCCCTTGGTCGATTGGTGCCTGATGGGGTACGGCGGGTACGGCATATTTTCCATTAAGTCGGTGAACCCGTCTCATCTGTGCGGCTGGAATAAAATGCAGGCGGGTTGGGTTACCCCTATAACCCTGTCGGAAGGGGAATATGAAAATCTGGTCATTCACAATATCGAAACAACACCCGACAGTTCTCTTTACAAACTCCCGATCAATCTGGCCGACGGCGAATACTATCTTCTGGAATACCGCAACCCGCAATCGACCGCCCAATTCGACAAATTCGACTCGGATTTCAGCGTCTATTTCTGGCCCCTGCTGAAATTCGGCTGTGATCCGCTGGATCGGGGACTATTAGTCACCCATGTTCACGATTCACTCGGGGCATATTTCTGGCGAATCAATTATGGATGGCCGATGTACCCGCATTACACGGTTGCGGTCGTTGATGCCGGATATGACCCGGCGCGAAACAGATACTACAATCCCGGAGGGGATTTGAGCGATTCGGCGCAATGGTGGTATCCTTATGAAACCAGAAAAGGAGCGCTTTTTTCCAACGAGGTTCCCGGCCAGCAAACCTTTGGGCCATCCACCGTACCCAACAGCGACGGGTATTACGGCCCGACCGGAATTACGGTCCGGGTCGACTCCATAGTGGGCGACAAGCTGTATGCTTATGTCATATTCGATCTTGACGGGGACGGTGTTCCCAATGATATCGATAATTGTCCCAGCGTCAGCAATCCCGATCAAACGGATACCGACCTCGACGGTTTCGCGGACGCCTGCGATAATTGCCCGACAGCTTATAATCCGGATCAGGCCGATGCCAATCATAATGGCATAGGGGATATTTGCGAATATGTTTGCGGTGATGCCGGCGGCGACAAAGCGGTCAACATCATTGATATTTCCTATATAATAAATTACCTGTATAAAGGCGGCCCGGCGCCAGATCCCATAGCCGCGGCCAATGTTAATGGCGATGCCACCCTGAATATCCTTGATGTCAGTTATTTGATAAATTATCTCTATCGCCACGGGCCGACCCTCAATTGCAAATGATATAATTGCGCAATGAAAGCTGAAAACCGCCCCGGAGCCTTAACTTCCGGGGCGGTTTTTTTATTGGTTTTGCGGGCTTCTTATACTCGGATAAAACGGCCATGAAATCAAAGATGCGAATATTAGAAATCGGTTGGCGCGTAAGGTTTTTGCTTTTCTTCTTGCTTTTTGGCGTATAATCTGGTAAAATTGGGACAATTGAGTGGATTTGAGTATCATTTCCGTTATCCGGTAATAAGATAGAAAATTTAGAATAAACAGGGAGATATAAGATGAAAATCGTCGATGAAGTCAAAAACGATGTCGTCATTATCAAACTTGAGGGGAAAGTGATGGGGGGCCCGGACGCCACTATCTTTTATGGTAAACTCCATGAGTATGTCGATTCCGGCAAAAAGAAGGTCATAATCGATCTATCGGGGGTGGAATGGATGAGTTCGGTGGGTTTGGGCATGCTCATCTCGGCCCTGACAACCATGAAAAACAAAGGCGGCGAAATGAGGCTGACCGGAGTCACCAAAACCATTCAGTCGCTTCTGACTATCACCCGCCTGATGACAATTTTTGAATCCCACGATACGGTTGCGGACGCCATAAAATCTTTCAAATAGGAAGAATTTTACACTTTTCGGACAAAGCAGAATGATTCAAAGCGGCCATCTGATTATCTACAGGTGGCCGCTTATTATTTCAACTGATTTCTCAAATCCATTATCCGGCTGTAATAGGCGGCGCGAGTGCTGTCGCCGATCCGTTCATAGATAAATGACATAATTTGAACGGCCTGGATCGCATATCCCTCCGAAACTTCAAAGGCTTTCTGAGCATTCTTTAGTGCTTCGTCGGGCCGCTCTTGGGCCATTCTGATTTCGCTCATTAATGAGAGAATCAGATAGAAATCGGGCGGGGCCAGTTTATAAGACATCGACGCCATAGTGAAAGCGGAGTCATAATTCTGCCTGAGATAGAGATTGATGGCATCAACATAGAAATTGACAAATCTGGGATCATTGGAATAAATGTCCTCCGTGGTACCCCCCGGCCTGAGCTTATAGATATGCATATGCGCCTTAAGGATCGCATAATATCGCTCCCTGAATTTGGAAGAGAGAAATAGCGCCCGTTCGGCCGGCGCCGAGGGTTTAAGGCCGGTGGAAAAGAGAATGAAATCGGGTTGGCGATTCATCAGGTACGGAACATTATATCGGCGTTCTTTCCAGGTCGATTGTATCCCGGGGACCTCCGGCTGAGGATGTTTGGCAATAGTGCTATCGGTCAGACCAATCATATCGATTACGGTGGCGCGGCTGAAATAGCTGACGGCTCCAATGGTCGAGCATGACAAGGAATAGGGCCCCTTGACCTCACTGTCGAGAGTCTCGGCCGCGTTCCGCATTTTGGTGTACAGGGCCATCTCGGCTTGCCGGGTCAACTCGATGCCGGCCCTGGGAAAGAAGAAACTTGCCGCCGCCAGGAGAAAAAAGACGGCCCCGGCAATGATCGGCGGCCATAGCCGCCGCTTATTAAATATCCGCGTGATAATGGTCATAATCGCGGTCACGAATAGAAGATACAACGATGCCAGAAGCGGCACAAAAAAGCGATGTTCATGGAGAACGTCGCCCCCGACGAATATTATGTATATGATATAGAAAATATCGACAAACAGAAGGAGGCGGAGTCCGGCCGGAAGTGTCTTATATGCAATCAAAGGGATAATAAGAATCGCACCATAGATGCCGTATTCGGCAAAAAACAATCCCGCATATTTAAGCCCCGCCCGGATATAATCGAGCGACAAGCCGGTCTTGGCATAGAACGGATTAGGGAAAAGATCGTGATAGTAGAAAAGCCGAAACAGGATTTGCGGAGCAATCAAAAGAATATAAATAACCAGGAATTTGATGATCTCCCGCAGATTGCAGGATTTTGCGAAGAGAAAATAAATCAGCACAAGAACAAAAATAAGCCCCCCTTCCGGGCGGGTCAGGGTCGCCAGCGCCATCAGAGGAACGAAGATAAGCTTTCGCTCGGCGGCAAAGTATAATCCGAAAAAAACCAGGGCCGAGAAGAGAAGAGTCTCCAATCCGGAAATGGCCCAGTATGCAAAGGTCGCATTGGCCGCGAGCAATAGTCCCGCGAAAAGCCCGAGCAGTTCCCCAAATTTATCACCCCCGAGCCGCCGTGCCCAAAAAAATGCCAGACCGATAACGGCCAGTCCCGAGGTCAAACCGATTATTTTCGAGATCAGAATATATTCGATACCCAGACCCCCGAAAAAGGCCATCACGATTATATAAAAGAAATTGGTGTACCCTTCGACATGTTCCCCGGAATTGAAAACCAACCCCTGTCCATTCAGATAGTTCGTTACATAGCGATATGAAATATAGGCGTCATCCTGCGTAAAGGAAAGCGCAAGGGTGTTAGCCACAAAGAGGGCGCCGACAACCAGCAGGACTAAATATATCAGGATACTTTGGCGCTTCATGTTCGATCAATAATTTCTATTTTAACCGATTTTGCAAATCCACAATTCGTCTGAAGTAAGCGGCTCGTTCATTGTTTCCGGCCGCCTGATAGAGCTTGGACAGCTTATCGGCGGCTTCAATAGCGTATCCCCCGGATTGATCAAAGGCTGTCTGCATTTCAGACATAGCCGTCTCCAATTTTCCCTGGGCTAAAGCGATATCCCCCAAAAGAGTCGTGGCCGGGTAGAAATCGGGCGGGGCCGACGCGAGCGAAAGGGCGGTTTTCGCGGCGGCCGAATCATAATCGCGCCGCAGATAATAATTGACGGCCTCGACATAGAGATTAATGAAA
>CALMKK010000150.1 GCA_937867135.1 uncultured candidate division Zixibacteria bacterium | reverse complement strand
TAAAGAGAACGGCGGCCTGCCGCCTTTATCGGGTTGTAAAATGAAGGCATTAGGAGTCATCACTCTGCGATGCCGCAAAGTGCGATTAGCAAACGAAACCGCAGAAGATTCTACAAATTCGTGTAATTCGGGCCGCCGCCACCCTCCGGAGTCACCCACCGTATCACCTGATATGGATCGGCGATATCGCAGGTCTTGCAATGGACGCAGTTCGACGGCGTCAATTGGAGCCGCTTCCCGTGCGGGGCGTTGGGGTCATCGACCATTTCATAAACATGCGCCGGACAGAAATGCTGGCACGGATTGCCGTATTCCACCGTGCAAACTCGGTTGCAGATATCATAATCGGCGATTACCAGGTGCGGCGGTTGCTCTTCCTCGTGCTTGGTGCCGCTGTGATAAACATCGGTCAGTTTATCGAAAGTATACTTATTATCAAACTTGAGATCGCGCTTGGTCTGATCCTCCCCGTACCGGGCGATATAATCCGCCAATTTCATCATATGCTGATAATCGGGCTTGGTCTCCTGATGATCGAATAATCCCCGGCCGCCGGAAATCATCTGGAACCCGGTATTAATCATCCCCGGCAGAAGGCCGTGCTCAAAGCCGGCGTGGAAATTCCGCACCGCGAACAATTCCCTCTTTGCCCACGATTTCTCAAAGCGCTCTTCCATCCCCGATAATGTCGCTCGGCTGAAATCGCTTTTCTTTAGCGCCTCGAAGGCCGTCTCCGCCGCCAGCATCCCGGATTTTATCGCCAGATGGACCCCTTTCAACCGTTTCGAATCGAGAAAGCCGGCGGCATCCCCTACCAGAAGCAAACCGTCATCGTAAAGGCGCGGCAGGGCGTAATATCCCCCTTCCGGGATAGTTTTCGCCCCGTAATGAAGCATCGTTCCGCCGTCGAAAATTTTTCTTACAAAGGGATGGGTCTTAAACAGCTGGAATTTGTAATGCGGGTCATTGGTCGGATTGGGCGAATCGAGCCCGACTGCGTACCCCACCGCCGCCATTTTTCCCCCCATATCATAAATAAATCCGCCGCCGTACTCTTCGCCCGGTTGCGGCCAGCCGAAAGTGTGAATTACTTCGCCGTCGCGCAATCTCCCCTCCGGGATTTCCCAGACTTCTTTGACCCCGGTAAGATATTTCTGCGGCGATTTCCCATCGCGCAAATTCAATTTCTCGATCGCTTCCTTGGTCAAAGAGCCGTGTACCCCTTCGGCCAGAACAGTCAGCTTGGCCTTCAGTATCGAACCCGGCTCAAAATTACCCTTGGGATGCCCTTCCTTATCCAAACCCAGGTCAACCGTCCGCACCCCCGTAACACGTTTGTTTTCCAGCACCAATTCAAACCCGCCGGTCCCCGGAAAAATATTGAGTCCGCACCCTTCCACTTGCTCGGCCAGCCAGACCATAAATTTGTTAAGAGAAATAATGTAATTGCCGTCATTCCGAAATGATTTGGGCAGAAACGGGAATTTCAGCGATGATTTTTCGGACAAATAGTACATCGCATCGGGACCGACTTCCTTCTCGAACGGCATTCCCTTATCGAGAAAATCGGGCATCAATTCCTTGATCCCTTGCGGGTCGAGAATCGCCCCGGACAGCGAATGGGCTCCGGGATATGATCCCTTTTCGATGATCATAATCTCCGGCATGGCCACCGTGCCATTGCTGTTATTGATTAAATTGTAAAGATGATACGCAAATGACAGGCCGGCCGGCCCCGCTCCCGCGACCAGAACATCGACCTCAAGAGTCTCTCTTTGGATTTCCATCTATTTCCCTCAAGATTGCATACAAATATCTTCTATGAGGGAAATATAAGCAGAACTGCCGATTAATGAAAGCCTTCTTTCAGCTAACTCCGGGCGTCGCGGTCCTTGCCGTTATCGCGGGGTCGTTCCCGATCCCGGGATCTATCCCTGTCCCGGCTGTTGCTTTCTCCCCCGTTTTCAGGGGCCCCCGTGCCGTTGGATTTGATCTGAAGCATTTCCATTATTTTCTGGCGATTGCATCCCACCGTCATCAACCGTCCGGCCACAATAATTGGCTTTCGTATCAAATCATTGTCTTCGGCCATAATTTTGATCAGGTCCTGACGGGGCGGAATTTCCTGATCGAGATGATATTTTTTGAACGCTTTCGATGAGATATTAACAAAATGCTTCGTGTCAAAATGACGCATCAGTCTGGTTAATTCTTCAGCTCCAAGCGGCCTTACTTTCAAATCGCGGATATGAATATCCAGTTCCTGCGTTTCCAAAAACGCCTTTACTTCCTCGCAACCCATATCATCAGGATAGGCGTAGAAGTCAATTCTCTTAAGCATCAATCCTCCAGATCGTAACCTGTAGTAATCTATTAGTAAACCGGATGGAAATAGTCTTCGTATTTCACCCGCACACACATTTCTTACAAGGGGATGATATATCTAGTATCGGCGTCCCTTGAAAAGAACTTACAATATATATACTTCCATCCATTTGTCCAGCCATTTTTTTGTTAATTTTTGTATCTCCGGCCTCTTCAAATTCTCGCAACATATTGTCTGCCAATGGCATAACACCCTCGCCCGAATTGCTCAAAGTAAATGCGTCAAAAACATCACTTCGCACCAAATTTCACTTGCTAACCATTTCTGCAAATCGGGGACTGTCAATTCGGAATAACTCTGATGCGACCATTTTTTTTAACCTCCCGGGCAATCCTTTTGTTCCCAACCAAATTTATCCTTCAAAGATCAATCTTGCCGCGTGAGGGATTATATAATGCGATGACGGTGATTTATATAAATTATACGAATAAGGCGGGCCAAAAGTTTCCTCGCCGCCTCTAAATTGCCATTGATATTTAATTATAATAAATAAAGAATTTTGGATTTAACAATCATCTTCGTCTTTGAGAGCCAGACGATTCTGCAGATCCCGTTTTTGAGGATAGATAACTTCGACATCGCTTTGGGCGATGGCCCGCAGACGCTCTATGGCCCCTTCGATGAGAAAATCAGGCGTCGAGGCGCCCGCCGAAAGTCCCACCACATTAATTTCTTTCGGAGAATTTTTGAACCATTCCGGTTTGATATCATCGGCCGTATTTATTAAATAGGCCAAGCCGCATATGGCGCGCGAAATTTGCGCCAGTCTTTTGGAATTGGCCGATGATTCCGAACCGACCACCAGCATGATATCTACCTTGGGCGCCAGATCCATTATGGCCGCCTGACGCTGATTGGTGGCGTTGCAAATCGTGTTGAAAATTTCAATCTGCGGGAATTTCTCCTTGGCCGCCGCTTCCATTTCCACAAAATCGGAAACGCGCGCGGTCGTCTGCGACGTCATCGCCAGTTTGCCGCTGAACGGCGGCAGCGCCTGCAATTCATCGAGACCGGAAATAACCGTCACCCGCTCGGGCGCGTGCCCAACGATACCGATCGTTTCGTCATGCTTGCCGTCGCCAAAATGCAAAACGCGATACCCGTTCTGGGCCAGTTTCTTGACAATTTTGTGAATTCGAATCACGAGCGGGCAGGTGGCATCGATAACCTTCAAACCCCGGGCCTCGGCGCGATGAAATATTTCCGGCGACGCCCCATGGGCCGAGATAATAACGGTCCCGCCCGCAATCTCATCAACCGAGACGGCCTGCCCGACCCCCTCACGGCGGAATTTCTCGACGATAGCCTCGTTATGGACTATTTCATTGAGGATAGTGACTTTATCCTCGCCGGCCATAGTTTCCTCGGTTATCGCAATGGCCCGTTTAACGCCCATGCAAAATCCGTAGTGCTGGGCTATAATTATCTTTTTCAACCTGTTATTCTCCCAAAATCCCTTTGGACTGATTGAAAGCTTTGTATGACGATCGCACCAGCGGCCCCGCCTCAACATGGGCGAAACCGATTCCTCGTCCCATAGCCGCAATCTCTTTAAATTCCTCTGGACGATAAAATTTCTCGATCGGGAGATGCTTGGGCGATGGGCGAAGATACTGCCCGACCGTAACAATCTGTGTCCCCGTCGCGTAAATTTGATGGAATAATTCCTCAACTTCTTCGATGCTTTCGCCGAGTCCGAGCATGAATCCGGTCTTGACTACCGGGCGCGGATGAAATTGATCGGCCATTTTCAGAACCGACAGGGAGCGATCCAAAACGGCTCCGGGGCGCACTCTCTTATATAAACGGCCGACCGTCTCCACGTTATGGGCGAAGACCTCCGGCGCCGCCGTCAAAACCGCGGCCACCGATTCCTTATCGCCTTTCAGATCGGGAATGAGAACCTCGATCCGAACTTCTCTATCCTGCCTTCGGAGGAGCTCTATAGTCCGGGCAAAAATAGAGGCCCCTCCATCCGGCAGGTCATCTCGGGTCACCGATGTGACGACCACTTGTTTCAATTTTAATTCCGCCACCACCTTGGCCAGTCGCGCCGGCTCCTCCCGGTCGAGCCCCAGCGGGCGGGCCGTGGTAATATCGCAGAAACGGCACCCTCTGGTACAATTTGGTCCCATTATCAGGAAGGTGGCGGTTCCTTCCCCAAAACACTCCCGGATATTGGGGCAGGATGCCTCCTGGCAGACCGAATGCAACTGGTTTCGAGACAGAATCTCCTTAATGCGAAAATATTCCGGGGTGAAATGAGCCGTTACTTTCAGCCATTCCGGCAGACGCTGATGACCTATCGGCGCTTTTGCCGGCGGCATCGATTCCGGAACCGCTGTCCCGTTATTTATGGCAGAATTCATTTAATTTCCAAAGCACGAGAAAATCTATTTAAAGACTGATACGAAGCTTTCCAGATAATATTTGGTGAGAGTTAAATCATCATTTAACTCGGTATGAAAGGAACTGACCAGGCAGTTTCGCTGTGAAAGAAGAACCGGATTTTTTTCGTATTCCGCCAGGACTTTGACCTCCGGTCCATACGCGGCCACCTGCGGCGCACGAATAAATGACGCCGACAAATTCCGCGGCCGCCCGTTCCAATTGACGCTGATTGAAGTATGAAAAGAATGCACCTGACGGCCATAGGCGTTCCGCTGAACGGAAATATCTATTATTCCCAGGGGCTTGATCCGCGCGTCATCGACCGCTCGCGCCAGCATTATCATTCCGGCGCACGTCCCCCAGACCCCTTTGGTCCGGCAAAGATCGGTCAGCGGCTCGCGCATTTCAAAACGATCGATCAGCAGATTCATCGTTGTCGACTCACCTCCGGGAATGATTAGACCGTCCAGACCCGCCAGATCTTCGCGACGGCGGACTTCCCGGCCCTTCAAACCCAACGCGTGCAGGCGATAGAGATGTCTCTCAAAATCACCCTGTAACGCCAACACCCCCACATTCAGGCCGGTTAACATATCTTCAGGAAGGCAAAAAGGATTAGCGCACTTGGAGAAGATTTTCTTCAGGAATGGCGGCGGCGGTTATCCCTTTCATCGCTTCCCCCAGTCCGCGGCTGCATTCGGCAACGACTTCCGGATTATTAAACTGCGCGGTCGCCGTAACAATCGCTTTGGCCCGCTTTTCGGGATTGGATGATTTGAAAATCCCGCTTCCGACAAAAACCGCCTCCGCTCCCAGTTTCATAACAAGCGCCGCATCGGCCGGAGTGGCCACGCCGCCGGCCGCAAAATTCGGCACCGGCAATTTGCCCAGGCGAGCCACCATTTGCACCAATTCAATCGGTGCGGCCAATTCCTTGGCCATGCCATTCAGCTCCTCGGCCGACATTACCGTCAGTTTCTTCATTGCGGAATTAATTTCCCGGAGATGCTTGACCGCTTCGGAGATATCACCGGTCCCGGCTTCTCCCTTGGTCCTTATCATGGCCGCCCCTTCGGAAATGCGGCGCAGGGCCTCGCCCAAATTGCGGCAACCACATACAAACGGAATGCGAAAGCGCCATTTGTCGATATGATATTTATAATCGGCCGGGGTCAAAACCTCCGATTCATCGATAAAATCAACTTCCAGCGCCTCGAGAATCTCCGCTTCCGCAAAATGACCGATACGGCATTTGGCCATCACCGGAATCGATACGGCTTTCTTGATACCCTCGATTATCGAGGGATCCGCCATCCGGGCCACGCCGCCTTCGGCCCTGATATCGGCCGGAACTCGTTCCAGAGCCATTACTGCGCACGCTCCGGCCTGCTCGGCTATTTTGGCCTGCTCCGGATTGATTACATCCATAATGACGCCGCCTTTGAGCATTTCGGCCAAACCGACGCGAATTTTGTAATCTTTATCTTCAAGGTTCATTATGACCATCTCCTCTCTAACTACAATACCTTCCGCCGTCCAAAAAGGTTCCGTTGATAATGGCCGCTATTAATACGTCTCGATTCCCCCGAAATAAAATATCGGCCCATAAAATATCGGTCCGGCGACATTGCCGCTAAATATTACATCCAATCCCGACAGAATGCAACCCCTCAATACCGATTTTTTTAGTGATAAAAAATACCCCGATGAACGAGGTTGCTCACCGGGGAATTCTATTTCACGGCCCTGAGATGACCGTTGTCAATCCATGATTATCGAGCCCCTAATCTTCCTTCATCTGCGCCCGATATTTGCCGAAGTTGGCCTGGGATAATGCCTTCCGGAACATATTCTGCTGTTTCACCCAGAAGTCCCGCATTTTACATCCTTTGTAATGCTCGCATTCGCATTTATCCCCCTCACAACAGAGATTCAAACAAATCGGCCCTTCCATTGCCTCAATCACATCCAGAAAGGAGACATCTTTAGGTGCCCGGGACAGACGGTATCCCCCGGTGACACCTTGATAGGAAACCAGAATACCGGCCCAGGTTAAATCCTTAAGTATTTTGGCTAAAAATTCACGCGGGATTTTCTGTGATTTTGCAACTGTACCGATCGATGCCAATTTCCCTTTAGGCAAACCGGAAAAATGCATCACCGCCCTTAAGGCATAATCGGCTTTTCTTGACAACTGCATTATAGACTCCTCATTTCAATTTCTCAAACGCCTACATTTCATTCCATATACGCTATGTAAGCCTTTTAATATGGACAAAACTTACAATTTTATCAATACTTTTCTGGTTTTTTTAATAATGATTGATATGATTATTAAAAAAAAGAGTAATCCCCTGAGATTACGGGCCGTTTATATCGTCCCGGGATCGGGAATCATTTTCAGGGAGGGCCAAAAAAAGACCGTTTAGCCCTCTTTTATTACAAGATTGATATTCCGCTTTTTCAACTGCTGCACAAAGAAACCGGAATCAACCGCCTCTTCCTGTGTCACCACACCGCGTTTGGTAATCTTGCCCGAACCTACCATCCAGGCAATTATGGCCACCGGGAAAGCTGTCGTCCGCATCATCGAGGTCAACCCGGTTCGAGTATCCTGGCGATCCACGATTTCATAAATTAAATGCCTGGCTTTTCCTGCCTTGGTTCCCTCGAAAGTTATCCGCACCAAAACCATGTCCGGCTCATTGAAAAACAGATTCTTCTCCAGAACTTTCTTAAAAACTTCCCGCGGCTCGATACTTGTATCGCCAACCTTTATCGGTGAGCGTGAACCGAGGCCGATTTCCAGCATCGGCCTGAAAATCTGGCAGTGACCGGGATAGCGAATGGTCTTATAATCGAGAAAATCAATTTTGCCCCGCAAAGTCTGCGGCAGGGTTGATGTCCCGCCGGAGGTGTAAAACGCTTCCAATTCCCCTATCCCGTCAAATTCCAATTTCTCCAGACCTGTCATCGGATTGACCGTCCGCGGCTGGCCGTTTTCAAGAATCAGCGCCGGTTCCCAGTATTCATTAATCAATCCCTCGGATGAGAAAACCATTTGATAATTAAGAGGAGGCCGCGGAACCTGGGGCAGTCCGCCGACCCGTATCTTTACCGACATAACCTTATCAAATTCGGCAATACCGCCGGCCACCAGCACCGAGACCATGCCCGGAGCCAGTCCGCAATCAGGAATCACCGTCACATCGGCGCTTTTGGCGGCTTCATCCATTTCAAACTGGACTCGAACCATATCGTTGTTGCCGCCGAGATCGAAAAAATGGGTCTTGGTTTTGATTGCGGCCCGCGTCAAACCTTCATTGTAACGATAAGTAACCGCCGAGATACAGGCATCATAGTCTTTCAAAATGCCGGCCACCATAGTTTCATCCCGAGCATCGACTTTGCCGGCCGAAGTGATTTCATTGCCGAACTTGCGGGCGATTTCCTCGGCCAGATCGGAATCGAAATCAAACAATCCGACCTCTTCCACGCCCTCGGCCCGGCTGAGATCATAAACCACCGCCCGCCCCATTAACCCCGAACCAATTACCGCTATTTTCATATTTTCATTTCTCCGATACCGCTTTCATTTCTTCTTTTCTCGCTGGTCAATGTAAATGGTTCGGGATAAATTGTCCATATCATTTTCCGCCAAAATAAAACGGCCGGCTCCAAATGCCGGCCGTCTTTCAATTATTATTCAAATCCATTATCAAGGGCAGTCCAGCGCCGGCCCGTTCTTGTACAGGAAATTGACAATCGTTGAGACATCAATAAGATTTATCTTGCCGGAACTATTGACATCACAGGCATAGGGATGTACCGGTGCCGGTCCCCCTTTATAGAGATACTTGATGATAAAGGATACGTCGAGAATTTTTACGACTCCATTGTTGTCGGCATCGCCGCAGACAAAATCGCAGGTGTTGCCAATTCCGTCATGATCGGTGTCTTCCTGCAACGGGTTGGCCAAAGTCGGGCAGTTGTCGCAGGCATCGCCGATACCATCAAGATCGCCGTCCTCCTGAAGCGGATTGGACACGGACGGGCAATTATCCTCCGAATCAGGAATGCCGTCACTATCGGCATCGGGAAAGGTAAAAGCCACGTAGGTTGTCCAGCGCAGTCGGATAGCTTTCTGATTTCCTCCGGGGACATAATATTCATATATGAGCCGGATTCTGAGACTGTCGGACTCCGCCATACTGAAAGCCCCATATTCACTGACAACCGTATCCTGAATATCGCTTACCAGGGCCGGAGTTCCCCAATTCACGCCGCCGTCTTCCGTCAGCGACGCATAAAGACCGCCGTTCTTTATAAAGGCGCAAAGAAACGACTGACCTTTGATATGTCGCACCTGCGGAAATCTCTCGTCGTCGGCACTGCCGATCACAACATCCCCGGAAAGACTCGCCAGATCGCCATCCGATGAGTGCCAGCAAACAATATCACGATCCAGAGAATCGGTCTTGCTCCAGTTTTCCGTCACGATCAACACATTACCGTTATTGGCGGCTACATCCGGGTACTTCATTTCCGTTGAATCATCCAGTTCAAACGTGTATCCGGCCGGGAAAACCGCATCATCGAAATTCGCAAAATTATCCTGACGGGCGAACAATTCCCAGACATTGTCGGTCGTATTAAAGTGGTCATAGATCGCATAAGCTTTATGCGTTACATGATCGATAAAACATTGCGTCGTGGCACAGCCGTCGAGATCGCTGTACCAGCTGATACTCGCCGCACCGTCGGAATTGGTAGGATAGAATAAATGCGGCGCATTAACCATCGCCGGAGCGGTGTAGCTTGTGCTGTGAATCATCGACTGAATGCCCCACTGCCATTCGCTCCCGGGCAGACTGTCGCAGGCGATATCCACCATCTTCATATCGTGCCAGCCATAAGTGCTCCAGTTCCAGTAACTTCCGGTATATCCGGTCGGATCGGCGGCATTGAGCATTGTCACCAAAAAATTCGGCGCGCCGCCGTAATAAATGGACGGCGGCACCAGCGTTCCGTAGAATATGGAGTCGTCGCCAAAATATGCCAATGACGGGTATTTGGCGACGCCGCCGCCCAAATCCCAGGAAACGGAATTGGCCCAGGTTTGACCGTTATCGATGGAACTGCTCCAGAGAATAGTCGAATCATTTTCATTATATTCGTATGCCAGCGGCATCAGCCCTTTGTGATTGTCTCCCAGCGCCGGATGAAGTGTCGTCGTATCCACCCGAGGGGCGGCCGAGACTTCAAGCGAATAATTGCCCGAGGTGCCGCCGTAACCGTCGACTACGATATAATAGGTATTCCCGGCGCTGAATGGCAGCTCATAAACCGCACCCCGAATATCGGGACTGCAACTATCGGAATACTGATTGCAGCTGTTCGAGAGAATGCTGGCCGAGCTGTTCACATAAACCCATATTTTGGTCATATAGGCGGACGCACAGGTCACAATATTTATTAGCTGACTTTCGGTCGGCGTATAAGAATAAACCACATCCGGCGATGTGGAAGCGGTGTTGCAGACGACATCATAATCGTTGGTGTACCCGGCTGTGGTACCTGAAGCGGAATAAGGGAGTGACGGGATAACGGTGGCTGATGCAATATTATCACCGCCCTGCATTCCTTGCATTGGGGCCTTGGCGGCTTTGGGCATGGCAATTGCCAGCTTTTCCGCCATTACCGTAGCAGTCTGTGCCTTTTCGCCGCTCTTCAGGACCGAAACGGGGCCGGCATTCATCTTGGCGGCCTGTGTCGGTCCGGACAGCATCAGCAAAAGGGCGAGAGAAAGTACGACAACAGCACTTCTCCGGTTCATTTTGATTCCTTTCTGCTGCATATCAGCAATAATTACCAAGTAATTTTTTTGTCACTTTATATTCGGGAATTCGCCCCTCTTTTGTCTCATTCCGGGCGCTTTTCCCTATCATCTATTATTATCGAACTCTTTTGAAATAAATTGCGTACTCCCCGGCAGATTCCTGATTTTGAAAGCCTGCTTCATACCTTTTTTGGAAACTCTCATGAATCTTTAAGGCTATAGATAATAAACATTTAGGGCAACACAAAACAATACCTTTCAGGCGGGGTATTAAAGACTAATTGCAGGCGGTTGCGGGTTTAGAGCCTATTTGTTTCTAATAAAATATACCGGGAGACGTTAATTGTGTCAAATGCAATTATTGCCGCGGCTAAATTGGATACGGTCAAGGATTATGCGTAAATAAACTGACGAACATATCCTGATGGCAATGCTCGTTCTACAACCCCTTTTGAGCTTCTTGAGCTTTTTATGATATCCGACTGCGGACACGGGCGATATTGCGATCAACAATGCCAAGCAGAATCAAAATCAAGGCGGCGGCGACAATCAGTGTCAGACCGCCATTGAGCTCTTTTGCCACTCTGTCGACTATTAAGATAAAATTCTCCGGGGCCGCTTTCAGAAAATTAAGGCCATAATAATAAAAAATCGTAAAAAACGCTCCGGCCACACCCAAAAGGGAGAGGAAAAAAGTGAGCAGACCGGAATTGGCTGTCTCACTTTGGCCCCTGATATTGGACATCACTTTATCCTCAAAATCGGACGGCAATTCAAACGGAGTGTCACCTTGCAAATGCTTATAAAGATTTTGATAGGCTTTAAGATTTTCCCGGCAGGCCGCACATTTTTCAAGATGAATATGGGTCACTTCGGAGGAAAGGCCGTCGAGATATTCCTGAATCTGATCGTCACTTAAATGATTTATAGACATAAATCCTCCTGTCGAATTTGGGCGGTCAACCTTTGTTTGAGAAGGCGTCGGCCGCGAAAGAGATAGCTTTTCACCGTTCCTTTAGGGAGCTTCATAATTGTCCCGATTTCCTGATAACTCATTTCATGGAGGTGAAATAACGCCACAATGGTGCCGTAAAGCGGCGGCAGGTGGTCGATTTCAGTCCGGAGAACAAATGAGATATTGGCCCGTTCGGCGGCCGCATCCGGTGCGGATCCATCGGGAGCCGCCGGGAAAGAATCGATTTCATCATCACCGCCGAAAATCGCCTCGGCGCCTTTGGTCTTTTGCATATGAGTGACGGCCGTATTAAAAGCAATGGCGGCAATCCAGGTGGAGAGCTGGGAATTGAATTTGAAATCTTTCAGGCTCCGATAGATTTTCAAGAAGACCTCCTGGCAAATATCCTCGACATCTTCCCTGTTTTTTACCATCCGGCCGACAATATGGCCGACCAACCTCTGATGTTGCCGGATCAGGGTCCGGAAAGCATCCGGGTCGCCTCGGAGGATGGTTTCGACAAGGGCGCGGTTATCAATCATAGAGTTACCTTTTTATTGGACATATTTTAACCTTTGAATGTTGCAGATTCAATTAAGAAATATCTGCAACCCGGGACAAGGTCGGCCGGTCTAATAGGCTAGAACAGTTAATTAAAAGGAGCAAATTATGGAACATTTTTGGGAGATTTTTCCGGTTATCGCGGTTTTCGGGGCGGCGGTATTAATCGTAAAGTACTCATTGGATTTTAAAACCCGCCAGAAATTGATCGACAAGGGGTTGGTCGATGAAAAAGTGAAATACCTCTTTTTCCAGAACAGCGGTATGACCAATGGTTCTTCGCTCAAATGGGGAATGGTGCTGGTGGCCATCGGCCTGGGAGCGCTGGCCGGGATGATTACACCCGAGGAATACGATTCCACCCTGGCGATTGCCATGATGCTTATTCTGGGCGGATTTGCTTTAATATTGTACTATGCGATATCCTCCCGCCTCTCCAAAAAGAATCAGGATTCAAGCTCTTCCCTTTAGAAGGATCATGATCTGATTTTAATTGTATTGTGCCCCGGTTTTTTTTAACATACCGGGGCAATTTAACATGGAGAAGAAATAGATGAGGAATTGGCAAAAAGGATTATTCATCGCTCTGGGCGGGTTGTTGCTGGTGCTTCTGGCGATATTTATAGCGACTTCGGCTTCGGCCGCGGTCGATATTGCCGGTCATTGGGACGGCTCCATCGACCTCCCCGGGACGGAATTGAAAATAGCGGTTAATTTCTCAATTGATTCCGCCGGAGCGACGGCCGGAACAATCGATATCCCGCAACAGGGAGCCAATAATCTTCCGCTGGGAAACGTCACTCGGGACGAAAGCAAAATCACTTTTCAGATACCGAATATACCGGGCGAGCCGACCTTCGACGGAACAATCGGGGCCGGCGGGGATTCTATCACCGGGGAGTTTTCCCAGAGCGGCGGGCAGTACAAATTCCAATTGGCCCGGCTGAATGCGACCGAGGCCGCTAAGGAAAAACAATCACAAGACGAGAACTTCAAAAATCTCCGCGAGTATGTCAACGCCGGGATGAAAGATTGGAAAGTCCCGGGATTGGCGCTGGCGATTGTCCGGGACGGGAAAGTGATTTTCGCCGAGGGATTCGGGTATCGAAATGTCAAAGCCAAAACGCCGGTAACTCCCTCGACATTATTTGCCATCGGTTCCTCCACCAAGGCCTTCACGACCATGATTATGGGGATGCTGGTCGATGACGGCAAAGTCGAATGGGATAAACCGGTCAGAAATTATATCCCCTGGTTCAAAGTGAAAGATCAATTCGCCTCGGAGCGGATGACCCCGCGCGACCTGGTGACCCATCGCTCCGGTCTCCCGCGCCATGATTTGGTCTGGTATAATAATCTGACGACCTCGCGAAAAGAATTCGTGGAACGGTTGCAGTATCTGGAACCGAACAAAGACTTCCGAACCGAGTTCCAGTATCAAAACCTGATGTTCATGACCGCCGGATATCTGGAAGAACAACTGACCGGAAAGAGCTGGGAGGATAATATCCGGGAACGGATCTTTGTCCCGCTCGGCATGAATGCGAGCAATTTCTCGGTATTGGAATCGCAGAAAGCGGCCGATTACGCTCTTCCCTATAAAGAAGAAGACAGCGCGGTTAATGAAATTCCCTTTCGTCAGATTACCCAGATGGGGCCGGCCGGATCGATCAATTCCAATTTGAACGATATGACCGAATGGGTCATGCTTCACCTGAACAACGGCAAGGTCGGCGAGAAACAACTGGTGACGGCGGCGCAATTGACCGAGATGCATACTCCCTACATGGCAATTTCCCAGCCCCAAATGTTTGAGGAAGTATCCAATGTCAGTTATGGATTGGGCTGGTTTATTGCATCGTACCGGGGACATGCCCGGGTTTATCACGGCGGGAATATCGACGGTTTCTCGGCGCTTGTATCGCTCTATCCCAAAGATAATCTGGGGATAGTGATTATGACCAACATGGATGGCACTCCCCTGCCGAGCATCGCCAATCATCGCGCCGCCGATTTGATGTTGGGGCTGGAACCGATTGACTGGAACACACGGATGAAAACGACCCGTGATCAGGCCGAAGAGGCCCGGAAGAAGGCTCCCAAGGCCGAGATCGAACAGGTGAAAAATACGAAAACATCGCATCCCCTGGCCGATTTTGCCGGGACTTATGTCAATCCCGGGTACGGGCC
>CALMKK010000149.1 GCA_937867135.1 uncultured candidate division Zixibacteria bacterium | reverse complement strand
GTTCCCCGAAAAAATCATCAGGCAAATCAGGTCCTGCTGTTTCTCGAATACTGCCTTTTTTTCTAATTCCGGTCATGGCCGGTGTCTATTATTTCCTGTCGGTAAGGGCGCACTTTCTCGGTGATGGGTACCAACTTATTTCCAGTCTTTCAGCCGCTTCTCCCAATATGATCGGCCGCGCCTATGGCGAACGCGTGATCCAACTGCTCTATCATAATTTAATCTGGAGTGGTGGTAAATTTGACGCTTACACTACCTTCCGCAATTTGTCAATTTTTGCCGGAGTCATTTATACCCTGGCCCTTGTTTTTTATGGGCGCAAACTGACGTCAAATGGAAAGTCCTTCGCGATCTTCATCGTTCTTAACTCGCTCGCTGCGGCCACCATTCTTTTCTACGGATATGTCGAGACTTATTCGCTCGCCACCGCTTTTACTTATCTGGCGATGCTATCCGCCATGTCGTCATTGAAAAATGATAAAAAGTCAATCGTCCCGATTCTGGCGTTCGCCCTGGCCGTTTATCTGCATTGGATCAGTGTTGTCTATTTGCCGGCTCTTTTGCTGTACCTGTCATTTATTTTCGGGCCCGCCGGACTTAAAACATACCTTATGACCAGGCGTAAATTTATCCCGATGATTATTCTTGGCGGTTTCATTCTGTCTTATATTGCAGTCAAAATCTGGGCACCCCCCTTCTGGAGACTGGCGCTTCTGCCGCCTCTGTCCAACCCTTTGACCCTTGATGGCTATACTCTATTATCGCCGCGGCATCTTCTCGACCTCGCTAATCTTATTGTCATGCTGGCTCCGATAACGGTGCTGATAATGGTCCTCAAGTATATCCGAAAAAATGATATGGCCGAATCGGAGAGCCGTTTGCCGGAAATATTTTTGACCGCCGCCGCCCTGTCGGGTTTGCTGGCGGCATTTCTGCTGGACCCGAAACTGGGTATGGCGAGGGATTGGGACTTGATGTCAACCATGCTGATTCCGCTCCAACTTATCGGCGTCTATTACTGGGTAGAAAATGACTCCGGGCCGGTTCAATTCCGCTTTTCGTCAATCCTCCTTGTAATAGTCAGTCTCTCGGTTTTTATTCCCTGGCTGGCCCTTAATAATTCCGGCCTCGGGCTTTTTAACTATACTACCTCGATGATGAAACTCGATCCTAAGCACGGCCGCGCCGGATTCTTTGCATTCAGAAATATAATGAGGGACTTAGGTCACAAAAAAGAAGCCGTTATGTTGGAACGTTATTGCAGCGATGAATTCCCGGAATTCGCCAGTGACCGAGAGGGAGCACGCTATTATAAAGAAGGCAAAGTAACCAAGGCAATTGAGAGTTTTAATCGGGCCATCCGGCAGGATCCGGGTTGGTATGCGCCGTATAGTGATAAGGCGACTTGCCTTATAGATCTGGGGAGGGGGGATGAGGCCCTGGAACTGCTTAAAACGGCCGATGCTCTGAACCCGTATAGCGCCGAAATTTACTATTTAACGGCGAAGGCCTATCATATTTTGAAGGATAATGTTCGTGCCAGGCAGTTTTTGGCCAGGAGCATAACTATAAGTCCCGCCGGCGCCAAGTATTATCTTGCTTTGGGAAAGCTGTTTTACGAACAGCGGCAACTTGATTCGGCTTTGTACTATTTTAGTCGTTTCCCGGATTCGGCCTACGCCCCGGAGGTGCTTTATTATAAAAGTATGATATCAGCCGATTCGGGTGATACTGCCGGGGCTATTAATTATATTCAGAAATATCTGACTTTAAGCCACGATTCACTCATGGTTCAGCAGGCGGAGAAAATGATGTTGAATTGGCGGACCGGACAATAATCTAATTCGCAGTTTTCGCACTAATTCCTGCTTCTATTACCTCTGGCAATTGGGGCGCCTATTTTTAATTAAAAAGGGCACGATATTCGCGCCCTTTCAATTATGAATATAATGGCGGATTAAAAATCGAAATCAACCAGAAATAGAAAATTGTCGTCTTTCACCGGATTGTCATCACCGGTCTTGCGGTGGGTATATTCCCCGTGCAGGGCGACATTGACCGCTGTCCAGTCACCCAGATAATACCGTACCAACAGGGAATAGGCTTGAATCTTATTATTTTCGTCATATGACGGCGGGCTGACCCAGTTATACATCGCCGAAAGCATTAGACGGTTATTCATGAGCCCGGCGTAATCGAGTTCCGCAAAGCCGCCGTTATACTTGTAATCCTGGGTCGTATCAGCATTAAGGACCTTGTTGTCCGCCCCGTGAAGGTATAACGCCCGGAGATTGAAAGTATTGTAGTTCAAAGATAGATTGCCCCCGATTCGGTTGAATGATTTGCTGTTATGGCCGGCGGCTTCGCCGGTCGGGGAAACAAAAACATCATTCATATCGGTCGGTTGCCAGCCAAGATAGCCGAAAATGCCGATTTGCTGTCCGGCGCTTTGCCCTTCGCCCCGGCCGAATATCTGTTGCAGAGCGAAATAGCCGTCTTTGAATTTGTTGTTGTCCGGATTGGCGCCGTTGCCGTTGACAAGCCCGGTCGCATATCGGAAACCGCTCTGAAAATGACCGGTTATTTCGACTCCCGTTTGATTGTCATCGAAGATAAAAGAATTATTGGGCGTAGCATAATTATATACTTCATACGGGCTCATCATATAATACGAGCGCTTGGAACTTATCAGATGATAAGCCGGTTCAAAGCGGCCGACCCGGATATTGAGAGCATCCTGAACCAAATTACTGAAAACGATGTTGGCCGATTCGAGGGCGGCCAGTTGCGACGGATTATTGCCGTCGCCGGGCCCGGTGTAATCGGCGGCCGGTTCGTCGATACGAGGCGTATATATCATCAGGAATGAGATATTTTTATGCATGACACCGGCGGCGAGAAGATCAAAGCCGTAGAGATTGAAACCGGAAGTGAAATGCTTATCCTGCTTGTATAGCGAGATCCCGGCGGAAGTGCGAATTGAAAGCGGGGCGCCGGTTTCAAAAACATTCTTTTCGCCCCCTTCCTGGCCCGGTATCTGATAACCGTTATTGCGGAACCGTTGTCCAAAATCATTCAATTTGATAAAAGAAGTGTGGCACATATTGCAGTTGAAGCCATATTTCCGGGCAAAGGCCGGAATCGATTTGCCGTCATGCGGCATCATCGCCACCAATATGACCAGAATCGTCAATGTAATCAAAATTCTTTTCATTTTATCCCCCTTATTCCGGCAATTGCGATTTGGGAATCGGCTGTTCATTGGCGACCGATGAATTCAGGCTGGTCATGGCTCTTTTGACAAAAGCCACCAGCGCCTTCACTTCCTTTTGGGATAATCCCAGCGGGACCATCAAGGGATCCAGATTGTCGTCGTCATCGCCGCCGCCCCGGTGATAGAGCGCCATCACATCTTCCAGGGTCTTTTCGGTGCCGTTATGCATATAGGGCGGACGAGCCGCGGCATCGCGCACGGTCGGGGTTTTAAAGGCGCCCATATCATTGGCATTTTTGGTGACAGCATATCGCCCCTCGTCCGGTTTTTCCCCTGCCGCAGGTTTCACTCCCAGATTATGGAATCGCCCATCGCTGAAATTGCTTCCCCAATGACAGGCCGTGCAATGTCCCTTCCCGTTGAATATCTCCAGCCCTTTCTTCTCCAGCGGCGTCAAGGCGTCGTCATTGCCCCTGACATACCGGTCAAAAGGGGAATCGGTAGTGACTATGGTACGCTCATAGGCCGCAATGGCCTGGGCCACCTGATCGACCGTAACGGGAGTGGTTCCGAAAACCGCCTTGAATTCCTCCACATAGCCGGGAATATCGTTCAGGCTGCGGATCATAACTTCATGGGTGTTTCCCATCTCAATAGGGTTAGCGACCGGGCCCTTGGCCTGCTCTTCCAGACTGGGGGCGCGGCCGTCCCAAAATTGGAGTGGACTATAGGCGGAATTTGAAACCGGGGGCGCGCGCCGTCCCCCTTTCTGATTGTCAATGCCGGTGCTTGTGGGACCGGCGTCCGACCACCCCAGAGCCGGGCTGTGGCACGAGGCGCAACTGATCGTATTGTCTTTGGAGAGACGAGTATCGAAATAAAGCTTTTTCCCCAGCAGAATCTTCGCGGCCGTCTGGGGGTTGTCAACCGGGGCCAAAACCGGCGGTTGATTGCCAACCCGTTCCGGGCCAAGCAGATGAATATTGATGGCTGTGATCGGCGGCGCCGACTGGGTGCTGTCGGCCGAGTATGCCGGGATCGAAAAAATAATGATTAGAATCAGAAGAAAACTGAACCTTAAATACATAGAAGCCTCCTTGTTATGTAGGTTTCCGGTGTACTCCCTCGATGAGGAAAAGATAGTGAGTCTTGCAGCATTATGTCAATATCCAAGAATAAATTAAACAGAGGTTGGGAAATGATTATTCGTTCAGGAAGAGGCCGGTCTTTTTGATATTTCCTTGACAATTATTGAATTAGCCTTAAATTATAAAAAAATGTACTTCAGCAAAACGTCGCCGTCAAATCGGCCCCAAAAGAGGTTCTTATGTCCGAAATGCTAACCAAAAAACTCCGTTCTATTTTTCTTATTTTAATCCTCTTTCTGACCATTTCGCCATCGCTGTTTGCCACCACGGCGTCGCTCGATGAGATGACCCAGGTTTGCAATAACTGGTTGACTACGATGGTCTTGCGGAATGGTTCCTGGGCCGGTTCCACCGCACCGTCGATTGCTTCAAGTCAGGATATCACGGTTGATGACACTCTGGTGGCCCGTTATTTCGCCATCAGCCCGAACGGATATATCATAATCCCAGCTTTAAAGGAACTTCCTCCGGTGCAGGCCTATTCCGAAGAAAATCAGCTCAATTGGGATGACGCCGACGGCGTTCCGGTGATGCTGAAAGAGGTGCTGGTCGATCGGGCTCGTCGTTTTGTCATGATTTACGGGTCGCTTGATGCCGCTCAGCCGGATACCGGGGTGGTGCTTCTGGCCCGGGAACAGCGGCAGGAATGGTATGTCTATCAGAAAGATGAAAATGAATTTCGGGCGCAAATGACCGCCCAAAAATTACTCCCGACGGCCGATCTGGGGCCGCTATTGACCACCGTCTGGCATCAGAGCAGCCCTTATAATATGTATTGCCCCGGAGGCGACGGCGGCCAATGCGTGGTCGGATGTGTCGCGACGGCGGCGGCGCAAATAATGGCCTATCATAAATGGCCGTTGATCGGCAACGGAACCAGGACTTATTGGTGGTCCGGTGACAATTCCTGCGGAGGGTATACGCCCGGCATGATGATTACCGGCGATTTTAACCATTCCTACGACTGGGATAATATGCGGAACAATTGCGGCTACGACTGCACGCAGGCGCAAAAGGAGGCCATGGCCCGGCTTTGCTCCGATGTCGGTATCGCTTACAGCATGATGTACGGTCATTGCGGCTCGGGGGCCTATCTTGATAATACCCCCAATGTCTTCAAAAATTATTTTCGCTATTATAATAATATCCTGGAACTGGAACGTTCCGGGACCAGCCTCAAAAATTGGTCCGATTCCATTCGCGCCGAACTTGAAAATAACCGCCCCGTTCTCTATGGTATTTACAGCCACGCCATTGTCTGCGACGGTTGGCGGCAGGTCGACGCCATTTATCAGATACATATGAATTACGGCTGGGGCGGAAGCAATAATCTGTGGTACACCATGGATCAGCTGTACTGTCCCTGGAGCGGTTGCTCGCCGTGGGTCGAATCGATGTACACCCATATCGAGCCCGATCGCGGGGTCTATTTTACGTCCGATACGACCTGGGGCATGTTGCCTTTGCCGGTGGAATTTACCGCCACCAGCTCTTTCCCGACCGTCGATTCCTGGATTTGGACCTTCGGTGACGGCGATTCGGCCTTCGTGCAGTCGCCCACGCATGTCTATACGGATCCCGGCCGCTACGACGTGAAAGTCCAGATACAATCGGGAACGGAAACCCGCTCCTATTCCGTCACCAAGTATGTCACGGCTCTGGCCGATACTTTAAAAGGCGGCCGAATAAACAGCGAGCCGGGACGGACGGTCGAACTCACTATCTCCGGCCATAACACCGTACCCCTGAACAATATTCAAATTCCGGTCCGTTTCAGCGGCTCAATGCGTCTATCGCTCGATTCATTTTCTACCGCCGGATGCCGGACCGATTTTTTGAATCATAAAATCCAAACCATGTGGGATGAAACCAACTGCCTGACCTCCTATTCCCTCTTTAATGCCGAAGTCGGTGCGGCCAATCTTCAGCCGGGTGATGGTCCGCTGTTAAAATTGTTTTTTACCATTCCTTCCAATGCCACATCCGAGCAATTCTGCGATATCAACCTCGATGGATTCGAGGGGTATGATCCCGTGTTCTCCGGCCCGATAGTCTACTTTTCGCCCACTCGCCTCAATGGTCTGATCGGAATAATATATATGTGCGGCGACGCCAATAATGACGAAGCCGTAAACATTCTCGATGTCGGCGGCCTAATAAATTATCTCTATCATCAAGGTTTACCGCCTTTGCCGGCCGGGCGCGGCGATGCCAACGGCAATGGGGTGGTTAATATTATCGATGTTTCGGCATTGATATCATTTCTGTATCGCGGCGGCCCGGCGCCGATCTGCCCCGTGCCATAAGAGCTACCGGGCAATTGGCCCGCGCCGGAATTCAGCCGGCCAACTATTTGAATCTGCAGGACTTAAAACTGCAGATTTTTTTTATCTTCGATATCCGGCCGCAAATTGTCAATTGTAATTGACACCGTCCCGACCGGTTCGTAGATTAGAAGCTTAATATGAATATGCCCAATAAATTAACCCTCTCGCGAATTGTTCTTGCGCCTGTTTTTGTCATTTTATTTCTAATGGATAATCCCCTGACCCGCCTGACTGGATTTTTGATTTATTGTCTCGCCGCTCTGACCGACCTCGCGGACGGGCATTATGCCCGGAAATATGGCATCATAACCGGGTTCGGCAAGTTTATGGATCCCCTGGCGGACAAAATTCTCGTTACCAGCGCCCTCATTGCCCTGGTGGCTCTCGGCCCGGCGCGCGCCTGGATGGTGGTTCTTATTGTGGCCCGGGAATTTTATGTCACCGGAATCCGCTCTCTCGCCGCCTATCGGGGCGCCGTAATTGTGCCGTCCTTTTGGGCCAAGGCCAAGACGGTTCTTCAAATGACAACTATCACTTTTATCCTGTTGGTCGTTACCCTGGACGGTTTCTGGAGCCAATCGGCTAATCCTGCCCGGATGCTTCTTCATTTCAATCGCCAATTGGTTTATGATTTGGCCATGGGGGCCACCACGGCGCTCACGCTTTACACCGGATTTGACTATACTTTTAAATATTATTCCATGATAAAGAATCTTCTGCGATGATAAAGAACTCCCTCATCAAATTTTTTGCATCCGGCCTCTGTTCGGGTTACAGCCCTTTTATCCCCGGCACGACCGGGACCATACCGGCCTGGATTCTGGCCTATTTCTGGCTGGGTCACAATCCGACCGCTCTCTGGCTGGCGGCCGGTATTTCTATTGTCGCATCGATTGCCCTGGCCTCTCTGGCGGAACCGCTTCTGGGGCACGATTCCAAAAAAATCGTTATTGATGAATGGGCTGGGATGATAATTTCCCTTTTAATGGTTCCCTTCAGTTTGACCAATTATATCATCGCCTTTGTCGCCTTCCGCGGATTCGATGCCGTCAAAATTTATCCGGCCGATCGCGCCGAAAATCTTCCCCGAGGATGGGGCGTGACGGCCGACGATATCGTCGCCGGAATCCAGGCCAATATCCTGACACAGCTGGTTATATTCATTCTGGCAAAGGCAGGTTAAATGAAAAATTATTTTCCGGAGCAGAAATATGGAAATTGAACTTATCTCCATCGGCGATGAAATCATTTCCGGACATACGCTCGACACCAATTCCGCTTTCATCGCCGGCCGCTTGATTGAAAACGGCTTCTGGGTCAATTATAAAAGTGCCGTCGGCGATGATTTGAGACGGATGGAAGAGGTCATCTATCAGGCTCTCAAACGGGCCGATATTGTCATCACCACCGGCGGCCTCGGACCGACCGATGATGATATCACCAAGCGGGCGATAGTCAAAATTTTCCGAAGGAATTTGATTTTCAACGAAGATGTTCTGGAAGATCTCAAAAAGCGCTATGCCGCCCGCGGGATAAAGATGCCGTCGATAAATCAGAATCAGGCCCTTCTGCCGCAGGGGGCGACTTATCTCCCCAATAAAACCGGCTCGGCGGTCGGAATCGCCATTGTTGAGGATGGGAAAATCTTTGTCTCTCTGCCGGGTGTCCCTCATGAGATGGAAACAATGGTCAAAGAAGAATTGATTCCCTTTCTTCTGGCGCGGGTTAAACCGGGATATGTCCGGGTTATCAAACTCCGCACTACCGGCCTGATTGAGTCGGTCATTGCCGAAAAGATCTCCGGTTCCACGAAAATTCCCGAATCGATTCATCTGGCCTATTTGCCCTGGCCCGGCGGAGTTGATTTGCGGATTGTCTCGCCCGGCGCCATCAAGGAAGCGGCCGACGGCCCCGCCGAGATTCTATCCAAACATTTGCGGGAGTTGCTCGGTAAATATATCTATGGTGAAAATGATGAGACTCTCGAAGCGATAATCGGAAAGCTGTTGAAAGAGCGCAACCAAAAATTGTCGGTGGCCGAATCCTGCACCGGCGGCCTTCTGGCCGGGATGATTACTTCGGTGCCCGGTTCCTCGGAATATTTCGATCGCGGCATGGTCACCTACTCCAACCGGTCCAAAATTGAACTTCTGGGCGTACCGGAAGAAACTATTGAAAAATATGGAGCGGTCTCGACCGAAACCGCCGAAGCGATGGCGCAGGGAATAAGAGAGCGAAGCGGAACCGATTACGGCGTC
>CALMKK010000148.1 GCA_937867135.1 uncultured candidate division Zixibacteria bacterium | reverse complement strand
AAGAGCGGAGTGGCGGAACCTATAAGAGCACGGCACGCCGTGCGGCTACGAGAGTTCGGGACGGATAAGAGGAGATGTCGGAACCACGTCCCGATAAATCGGGACTCAGGGGTCCCGACCTACGATGACTGAAGCCTGCCGCGCACGGAATGAGCGCTTAATAAAAAAACGTCAGGTCATCTCCCAAGCGATGCCGTGGGATGATGAACCTGACGTATTACAATAGGACTCGAGGCTGGAATTTTCTATTTCGGCGGTATCATGCAAATGCATTATCGCCGCCGATAAAATCCGTTATTTATCGCGGCCCTTTCCCTTGCCGTGGTCGCCCTTATTGTTTTTTTCGGTATGTTTCTCTTTGGCTGCGGCCTTGTTGTGATGCTCCTTATGGGCCCGTTCGAAATCGTTATTTATCACGATAAAATTGTGTCCGGCTTCGCGGGAGCTGATGATTTCGCGCGGGGTTCGCTTATAGTGCGACGAGAGAAAGCGCAAATTCACCAGGTTGACGATATCATCGTCATCGAGCCGGGCCTCCCGCCATTCGGAACGGGGGTGATTCTTGAAATAACCGTACGCTTTGCCGTACGGCGGCCCGGAGACATCGCCGGCGTTGACATAATAGATTTCAGGACTCAATTTATAATGACGGGTGATCTCAAGCCATGATTGTCCGCCCAGGCGAAGTTTAACCACCAGCGACGGCTCTACATGGGCCCGCTGGGCGATAAAAAATACGACCGGGAGTTCATCATCTGGGATTTCCCGATCCCGGACCGATATCACGTCGCGCTCCGGCACATGATAGAAACTTCCAATGGCCAGATAGAAGGAATTAACACCTTCATCGCTTATGCTAATACCGGCCCTGACATTAGTTTGGGCTCCGGCCGGGCCGGCGGCCAGAAGGGCCAGAACGGCCGCGAGAGTAAAGATTCCTTTCCTCATATTGGCCTCCTTTCTTTTTTATATCCTTTTAATCGACAGGCCAAAGCGCCCCCTTTAAAGAAAACCGGCCCGGTAATGGCCGAGCCGATTTTGTCTCAAGGAATGGGGGCTGAAATTTTATACTGCCTTAATCCCCGGATTCATAGTCATCGGCGCTGTCGCTGGGGCAAAGGACTTTCCATCGTCCCTGGAAAAATCCCATTTCGGCCCAGCGCGGCATCGATTTATAACGGCCATTGAGGCTGCCAAGGATGCCGCCGTCGCCGTTAAAGAAATTCCCCATGAACCAGCCGCCGGCCCGCCGCTTGCCCATATCGGAAGCGTGCCAGTTGGGACGCGGCCCATAGGTTCCTTTCATGAGACCTTCGAATTTGCCGGTGATGTCGATATATTTGCCGACGAAAATATTCTGAATATTGCCGGCGGTATCGGGAATTCCCCAATTTCCTTTGACCACGCCGAGGATGATACCGTTATGAGTCATCCAATTGCCGTAGAATATCCCGTTGCCGAGGCTGTCGGTACCCCAGAATCCGGCCAGGAATCCTTTGGGGCAGAACAGGCGCGAATATTTTATGGCCGTTATGGCGACCACGCTGGAATCATCGAGAGTATAAACCGTATCGAGATTCTGAATATCCTTAAGATTATAGGAAAACGTGAAAGGCGCAGTGGTGAAGGTTATCGTGGCGGGGGTGGTATCGCCGCTGTCGGCCTTGGGAATATATACATTGACAAAGATACCGTCGTGGAAGACGGTCGTCTGCGAAACCCATTCGACGAGAGTCGGATCGGTGCGCGGCAGGATATAATCCTGGCTCGGCTCGAAATTAATGGTGCGGCGGACCAATTCGGCGCCGCGGCTGATTTTCAGCGAGCCGGACCAATCGGTAGGGGTGGTGGACGCGGAATCGTAATCGAGATGGCCCCAGACAATCCGGAAAGCATAAATCCCGGCGGCACTGTCGGTGGTTACCAGAGAATCAAGGCTGGGGGATAAAGAGATAGCATCGGTGTACGGCTGATCGCCGCCCAGCTTGGCGGCCAGAGTCGGGTCGCCGAAATAGGGAAGCTCATCAGTCGGTGCATATCCGCCAAATTCGGAGGCGATAGATGAAACATTTTCCTTGGGAGCGGTGCTGTTTTTATTGCATCCGGCAACAAGGGCCAGCACCCCCAAAATCAAACCAAAGATGAATATTTTGCGAGACATCAAAGACTCCTTTTTAATTAACGATTGGTAGTTTCGCGATAAGAACAATCAAACCATATGCCAGAACTTATGCAATAATCTAAGGCGATAATTGATAAGCAGTTGCATTCGCCTCCGAGTTAATTCGGACAAATTTAGTCGTGTACCATTTGGTACGAAAAAAGCACATCTGTCCCATTTGGGACAAATTAAAAGGCTATTTCAATTAATAAGCCACGGATGATCTTGAAAAGATTGAATGTACGCGCAGTAACGACCGGCATTAAATGGCGGACCAAGCGGTTTGTTCCAACACCTTGGCCACCTGCTCATATGAAAAATTGAGGTGGCCGTTGCGGCCGATTTCTCTTTTGAAGGAACCAATCAAATCAAAACCGTTGACCATAACTCGAGGCGTCGGCATATCAACTTCCCGTTCGTTAATGGTAGCTGAGATGCCCAGATTCTGAACCGCTTCCCTGACAAAGGAGACCGCCTTGAGATGGTCGGCATTGCTTTTGGAATAAAATATTTCTATCTGCATAGTCCTATCGCTCCATGATAGGTTATTCCGGTTTAAGACCTCTGTCAACAAAAACTTCAAATCAGTTAAAAATCTGTTCAAATAGGGCCGCCAGTTTCTAATGTTGATTGCAATTAAATTATCTGATTTCAATTGTTAAACAGAAAAGCCGAACGGAAAGTTTCATCATTGATACAATTACTATACAGTTTCCAAAAATTATTTATTTTCGGATTGAAAGGCCGAAATTTTCCGAATTAATTCCGCGGCTTCATCGACCTGATACGGATTCATCCGGGTCACCCTGAGATAACACTCTTCGGCCAGTTTCTGATAGGTTTTATCGCCGGTGGCCACGAAAGATCTCTGGAAGTATGACGCCAGCGCCATTTGAATCGAAAAATCACGCGGGTAAAGTGCGGCCGCCTTCTGTATAAGTTTTAATCCAAGCTCCGGTTGACCGGTCAAGGCATAAAGCTCGCTTAAGGAATGCAACACTGATTTATTGTCCGGATAGCGGCTTGCGAACCGCTCGAAATATATCCCGGCGCTGTCATATTGTCGGGCCAGAAAAAATTTCCGCCCGATTTCATAGTCGGTCGGCCGGTATTCGGCCGCTTGCTGATTCCCCGTTACCAGATTGATTTTCCCGACCAGAATGTCGGCATCGCGGACCCAATAATCGGCGATCGGGACGGCCTCTTTGAGACAGGGGAATTCCTCCGCGACGGTTGACGTGCCGTTGGCGTCGATCGCAAAATGAGTCACCGGAAATTTCTTGAATAAGTCGGGGTCATCTTCAGAAATCCCGACCGCGTAAATCAAACCCTTGAGATGATTTTGCGCGATGAGACTGGGAGCCATCGGGCCGCTGATAACGGCATCGGGGCCCAAAATCTGCGCCAGATCTTCGCCGGCTTCTTTCAGATTGCATGAATTTTCGACCTGCCAGGTATGGTAGCTATTACCGAAATCAGTCAGGGCCAAGAGGATTAAAAGAATGACAAGAGCGCCAGTAACCGATTTTTTGAAAAGAAGTTTGGATAACGAAAATTTCATCTCAAAATAAGTGATTGCCAGCGCGGGAATAAGATTCATCCAGACCAGCCATTTGTAAACCGCCAGAAATCCTTCATTAATATAAAAGGAAAAAGAGACTTGCTCCAGAAAAACCCATATGACACCGAAGAGAATAATTCTCCAAATCAACGGTCTTTGCTGAATCACCTCTTTATATTTGCCGGACTCGAAAAATGAATATCCGATCAGGGCCGCCATCGGAAAGAGAAGCATATATGAATACCGCACCGGGCGGTAGTTGCCGATCATGAAAAATAGGAATCCGGCTGTCAGCCAGATAATTAAAAAGAAAATGGGAATATTTTTCCGCAGGTCGGCCGGCCGGGTCCGAAGTATTATCACGATTGACAGAAGGGCTCCGATCCCAATGGCGCCGGAGAGATAGAAGAGCCGGGAATCATTGCCGAAACTTACTAACCGCTCCAGAAAAGCGAGCGGCGAACGAAGCGTGTCGGGGAAACCGTAAAGACCGACCGATTGATGAAATAGATAATCGATTAGCAACCCAAAATCCGCGCCATAGACTATAATGGTCCAGATAACGGTCGATACGGCCAGAGACAGCGCCATTATGACAATATCGAGAATCCGGTTGCCCCGGTTTTCGAACCAGACCGAAAAGACAAGCGGCACAAAATATATGAAGCCGAAAATCTTACCGCTCATCCCGGCCAGCATTACCAGAACGCCGAGGAAGATTTTCCCCAAAAGATTTTGCCGAAATTCAACGAATATCAGAAATATGAGCGCTCCCCAGAAAAGAACCCCGTTTTCATTATATGGCAATCGTCCATAGACAAAAAGGATTTTATTGAATAGCAGAAATATCAGCACCGCCATAATTCCGGTCGGGCCGATAAAGCGCCGGAGAGCGAAAGCGAAAATAAAAATCGCCAGAAGGGTCAATATCAGACCGGCGGCGTCGGCGTTGAATTGAGAGACGCCGAAAAGAGAAAAAATCGTGTAACTGACACCGGAAACCAGCGTGGTTTTGAAGACCTCCCATTTTTTGTCTCCCAGCGGGTCCCATTCGCCAAAAAGAACCTTGTTGCGGGCATGAAAAGTGTATTGATACGGATCGGTCGAGAGTGATTGCCCGGAACCCTCGAAATAGAGCGGCGGGTCGCTATCGAGGGCGACCCAGTGCAGATAGATGCCGGCGGCCGCAATCAGGGCCATAAATATCAGCAAGATCTGTTTCTGTTTTGCTTTAATTGCGACGGTCCCGGTCATACAGGGAGAAGATAGGGATGTTGGGCAGTTTGGCAAGAAATAATATGATGG
Organism: uncultured candidate division Zixibacteria bacterium; assembly: GCA_937867135.1. Taxonomy (GTDB): domain Bacteria; phylum Zixibacteria; class MSB-5A5; order GN15; family PGXB01; genus UNRQ01. Next base: position 3,908 of record CALMKK010000148.1, on the reverse strand, counting down.
CTCCAAATGTCGGAATAATTTCCTGACCCCTTTCTATTCATCCCCTCGCCCCGCCGATGAAACAAATATCTCCTTTCCCCGCGCTGTCAGGAACCCTTTCCTGACAGTCTTCGCGTGTCGGGTCTCCAAACGCGAGCGAAGCGAGCAGTAGAGAAACCCGACATCTTCTTCGATACTGTGCGCGGCCCGGCCTTGACGAGTCTGTAGTCTTCATAGGTCGGAACCCCTGAGTTCCCGTTCCACGGGGACGTGGTTCCGACATCTCCTCTTATCCGTCCCGGACTCTCGTAGCCGCATGGCGTGCCGTGTTCTTATTATCCTTATTTTAAGTTGCGGCGGGTCTTAGATTCCGCCGAAAGCGGAAGCGTGACCCGCCGCTTGTCTCCTTGCACCATTTTCCCCTTGCCTTTATATTTATGACGGTGTAACTTGCACTTAACAGGCACTTGGGTTTTCGGGACGAAGGGATGATAAAATAGAAAGAGCAGATATAATAATAATCCCTGCCCGTAGAGTGGGATCCTTGTTTTTGGAGAATAGGAAAGTGCGGGGGAAAATAATAAAATGTCAAGACCGCCGCCGCACCATATCACATCCACCCCAATTGGGGTCTTGACCTACGCAGCTTGATATTGCCGAAGCAAGGACAATTGTTGCAATGGCAGTTGGTTTAGAAGAAGTCGCAGACAAAAGCCTTTCAATAACATTGCAGGATATGTCAAGCTCTATAACACCACAGCCCCAGCAATAAAGGCGGTTTATGATTATTAGGATTTTCGCAATTATCTCTACTTTCTTGTTAACTATTTCAGTTGGCGTTTATGTGTATCACTCAACTAAGAAAATGGATAAATTGCCACTTGATATTCCCCCCTATCATTGAGGTGTATTTGCGGCTATGATTATGGGTTTGGTATGTCTTTTGATTATTCGATTGTTTTACGTTCTAGGATTGTATCCCAATTGAGCCGCCGCAGGCCACCTTTGGCAGTACCCAGATTAGCCCTGGTAGGTCGGGTTTGAGGTTCCCCCGATTTAGTTGACAGTTTTATAAGCATATCAATTTTCTATTACAAAATCAACAGCCAGCGTAGGTCAAGACCCCGATTGGCGGAGAGGGGTGCAGTGCGGCGGCGGTCTTGACATAATTTGATTCTAATATATTTTGAATCATGTCGAAATTGAGATGATATTATGCCCCCGGAAATCTTTATTTTGTTACTATCGTCACCCATAAGCGCTTGCCTATTTTAATAGATAAAATTGAGATTCTGAATGATGCCCTGAATTTTGTCAACGGACGCCTTCCCTTCCATCGAATTGCCCGTTGGCCCTGGTAGGTCTGGCTCCGAAATGTGAACGAAGGGAACAATTGAGAAACCCGACAAATTAATGGCTGACAAATCATACCGCGCCGGAGAGGCCGTCGTGAATAAAAACCCCGCCAAGGTACAGCAGAAACAAGGCGCAGATTCCAATAAGAACTTTGTATCCCGTCCCGGCCAAAAGTTTCCTGCCCTTCCAGATCAGAAAACTGACAAACGAATACCAGACCAGGTCGGATAAAATATGTCCGAAATAAAAGACGGTCGGCCCGGCCGCGCCGTGCTTGAGCGATTTGATTAAAAAGGCCGAGCCAGTGGTCGCCCACCAGACAAACCAGTACGGATTGGAAAGCGAGGTGACTATCCCGTCGAGCACCAGCCGCCCCGATTTTTTGCCTTTGGCGGCCCCTTCGCTCGCCTTGATTCGGGATTTGACCAGATCATAAAGCATCCCGATACCCATAAATATGAGCATCGCTCCCCCGACCACGGCAATGACATTTGAAATAGTTTTATTCTCGGCCACCAGCGCCGCCAGCCCAATTGACAGCAGAACCACCACGACCACCTCGGCGATAGCATGGCCGCCGGTGAGAATCGGCCCGGTGCGGAAACCTTTGGCGGGGGTTTCGGCGATATCAACCGCCAGCAGCGGCCCCGGCATCATCGCCCCGGAAAAACCGACAATAAACGACGTAAAAAAAAGCGAGAGAAGTTCCATATAGCAATTTTACGAAGATTTCGCGGAAAATAAAAGAGGATAAATTGGCCGCCGCTACCGCTCCAGAATATCATAATCCGGGTTAAAATCGACACTTTTCACAGACAGCCCGTTTTCAGGGTGCAACTCAAAATGGTTTTCTCCGAATGTCAGGGAATATATTACAGTCCGGAATGAGCAATCGGATAATTTAAAGCGAACCGGATAGGGAGTGGCGAAATTATCATCAACTTCTCCGACAATGAGATCAATGGCCGCGGTTCCGTCTTTTTCAATCTTCTTTTTCTTGTCGATCACGGGGACTTTCCAGCCATAAATCCATTGCGCAAAAAATTGATCGGTTCTGTCCCCCAAAAATTCCCGGGCAATGGCGATAAAATCTTCGGTGGTCGTCAGTTTATGAGCATTGCTATGAGCGAATTTCGAAAGTAACGACAAAAATTTCCCCCGAGCGGTTCCGGAACCCTCCAATTCATATCTGAGCATATGCATCACGTACGCCGCCTTATAATATAAAAGAATCTCATAATCGGCGGGCGAGAGCTCGGTCCTCAATCTATTTCCCAGTATTATCGGCCCGGCCCTGAACCCAACTGAATTACCCTTGACCGTGGCGCCGCTGGTGACAATGGCTTTTCTCCATTCTTGCATCAGTTCCCGGAATTGCTTTTCCTCGCCCTTAACCAGTTGTATGTATAGCATGGCCGAATACTCCGCCAGTCCTTCCGAAATCCAGACGTCATGATATGTCTCCGGAATCACCAGATGCCCCCACCACTGATGCGCCACTTCGTGGGCGCGGAACAGGTCATCGATTCCGTACAACGACCGGTTAAAGGTTTTCTCCGATAAATGAATCACCCCCGGCGATCCCTGTCCGTATGTTATCGCCATATCATCCACATCCAATTTCCCGAACGGATAGGGACAGAAATTCTCCGAGAAGAATTTCATCGAACTGACGACATCCGCGCCGACCCGTTTTATATTGCTATTTCCGAAGATGCTGTTATGCGCGGCCGATAACGAATAGATTGTGACCGGGATTTCGGTTTGGTCGGCCTCCAGGGTATCAAAGATGCCGTAGTTAAAACTGAGATAGGTGACCGGCTCGGGGGTGCGAAATTCATAAAGGTGCTTGCCGGCCGCGACCGAATCCAGAATTTTCTCCCCCACCGACATGAACCCGAATCCGTTGTCGATACGGTATTTGATATCAAACCGGGAAAGATGGCGATATTCGCTTTGCGGATACCAAGTGGTCAGATTCTGTTGAACGACCCCGTAATTCATGGCATGATAAAAGAGATTGGTTCGATATACGACCCTGATATCAACCGAGTCGCCGCGGTGATAATAGCGCGGCAATTCGATCGTCAATCCCGACCGATCTTTTTCTTTAATGAATGCCGGGGAATCTTGTACTATCCCTCCGACCGAATCAATATCATACCCGGCCGGAAAGGCGAATCTTAAAATCTTTATGCTGTCCGATTCGATAATCATCGACATGCCGCAAGCGATGCTCGATTTGGCATAGGTGGAAATATCGACATTCATATCATAGTGATACAAATCATATTCGCGGCGGAACGGCCCGCCGACCGACTTATCTGCGACCGATGACACCAATTGCGGCGATGCAAACCGCGGGGAATATAAATAGAGCGACACTTGTTCCCGGTCGTACGGATTATAAGTATAAATGGTATGTTTGTTTGACTGCATGGCGTCGATCCAGAGATAACGGGTGCGTCCTTCGACCGCCGCTCTATATATCAAAAGCGGAAGGTTAAAATTGAAGGCCTGCGACGGAATATTGCGCAAATAATAAAATTGTCGGCTGACTCGTGACGGCGGCG
>CALMKK010000147.1 GCA_937867135.1 uncultured candidate division Zixibacteria bacterium | reverse complement strand
GATTGGCGGTCGGGTACCCCAATTTTCGTCCCAGGCCTATCCCTTTGACAACTGTTCCATACACTGAATAAGGATGCCCCAACATAGCCGACCCTTCGGCGAATTTCCCTTCCATAAAAGCGCGTCTGATCCGGGACGATGAGATCGGTTTGCCGTCAACCAGAATCGGGTCGACGATTTCCAGAGAGAAATCATATTTTCGGCTGAGTTCCATCAAATCATTTATGGTTCCGGAACGATTTTTTCCAAAGGCATGGTCGTATCCGACAATCAATCTTTTTAGACCGATTTTGGTTACCAGATAATCACGAATAAAATCCTCAGCGGTTAAATTCATCAATTCCCGGTTGAAGTCAAGAACCAACAGGTGCCCCTTCATGTATCTTGAAAACAACTCAACTTTTTCTTCCCATATCGTCAATAGCGGCGGCGGTGCATTGGGCGTGACCAAAACGCGCGGATGGGGCTCAAAAGTAATGGCTAGGGGAAATAACCTTTCCCTTTCGGAGGATTGCATCAATTTTCTGAGAATCATCTGGTGTCCGAGATGAAGACCGTCGAATGTTCCCATTGTCACGACGCCATTTTCGGAAGAACCCTTAAAATGCCCGATGCCTTTGATAATTTCCAGATTCAATTCAATACCCTGACGTAAGTGAAAAAGTTCTTTGGTTCCTGACCGCGAAGAGTCTGAGAGTCCACTCCGGCTTTTCCGACCGCCATGATTCGCCCCATATGATCCATCAGACTGATATATTGGTCGGCTTTGAACTCGCCATATATATTTACTACGTCTTTGAGGTGCGGCGATTTACCCGAAATGATGGCCTGAGCGAAATTTTCATGCACTCTTATAGCCGGAAAATTCAAGACCTCTTCAATCGGTTTGAGATATCGTTTAAGGGTCCCCGCTTCGCGATAATATTTGATTTCATTCGGGGTTAGGGCATCCTTAATATTGAAATTCCCGACACCAGTTCGAACCAACGCGTGCAAGTAAGCCCCGCAACCGATTCTTTCGCCAATATCGTTGGCCAGCGTTCGAATATAGGTTCCTTTGGAGCATTGCACGCTGAATGTAAAATATGGCAAATTCATTTTTACCAAATTAATCCGCTCGATCTCCACTTCTCTTTCGGGAGTATCAAATTTCAAGCCCTGGCGGGCCATTTTGTAAAGCCTCTGCCCTTGAACCTTAACCGCCGAATAAGCCGGCACTTTCTGTTTTATTGTCCCCTTATATTCCGACAAAATGTCCCGTAATTCCGCTTCCGTCAGCGGAGGAACGGCTTTGGTCTCGGCATCATCGGCTACCCCTTCACCATCGTAAGTCGGCGATGAAATTCCCAGTTTTATTTCGGCTTCATAGGTTTTGTCAATTTCTGAAAGAAATTGGGCGATTTTTGTCGCCCGCCCGACGCAGACCACCAAAAGACCCGTGGCTCTCGGATCCAGCGTCCCGGTATGGCCGATTCGTGTCTGCATCATAATTCTTTTCAGTTCGGCCATTACGTCGTGGCTGGAAACGCCAAACGGCTTATTGCAAAGAAGAATGCCGTCGTACTCAGTCATGCAATATTTCCTGCAAATCATGCAATAATATTTTCTCCGCTTCCGTAATAGATAAATTTACGGCGAATCCGGCGGCATTAAAATGCCCACCTCCGCCATATTTATGGGCCAAATGAGAGACATCAATTCTATCGCGGGAACGCAAGGAAACTTTCGTCAAATTCTCATTCAATTCTTTTAATAATCCGCCGACTTGAACATCCTTGCCGAAGAGCGTGTAGTCAGCCAGGCCATCTACATCGCCCAAACCAGCTCGGCTTTCTTCTAAGGCTTTGCGATCCAGCTGCAAGATGCAAATTTTCCCATCATCGTAAAAGCGGATGCGCGATAATACATGCCCCATTAATTTGATAGTGGAAATTGGAAACGAATAGTAAATCCGGTCGCATATATCACGGGGATCGGCGCCCAGCTCGATCAAGCGCCCCGCAATTTCCATGGTTTTTCCGGTCGTGGAGCGAAAACGGAAGCGCCCGGTATCGGTCAAAATGGCGGTATAAAACTGAATGGCAGTCTCTTGATCAATGGCGGCGCCGATACTTGTAAATAAATCGAAAAGCATTTCCCCTACCGAGGATGATTTCGGCTCCAGCCAGACCAAGTCGCCGAATCCGGAATTATCAGGATGGTGGTCAATATTTATTATTTTCGTCGAAGGCCCAATCAGACGGCTGACTTTTCCGGTTCTTTCCACATTTGGACATTCCAAAATGATGGCAAGGTCAAAATCGGTTCGGCCATTATAATTTTCAATATCGATCACCAACGCGATGTCAGGTAGAAAAATATATTTAAAGGGAATCTTCCCCTGATCGACAATGGCATTCTCTTTATCAAGCGATTGCAGAAGTCGATGCACGGCCAATTGCGAGCCCAGAGAATCGCCGTCGGGATCCTCATGCGATGTGATCAAAATCGATTGCGCTTGATTGATTAAAGCCAATATATCTTTATGAATGGTCGGTTCCATTTTGCTTTTTTTCTCGATTGATTTCATTTAAGAGCTGTTCGATCCGCATACCCCGCTCTATCGAGGGGTCGAATTCGAATTTAATTTCCGGAGTATGCTTGAGTCTCAGTAAATTCCCCAGCTCCGATTGCACCCTTTTTTGAATTCCCGTCAAGTAGCCGCCGGCCCGTCTCTTCTGTTCCTCATCGCCCAAAACCGAGTAGAATATGGTGGCATATCTGAGGTCACTGGTAATTTCCACGTCAGTAAAAGTAATCAAAGCCTTGATTTTAGCGGCCAGTTCCTGTTCCAGCAGTGTCTGTACATCCCGCAAAATCTGGCTTCGGACTCGGTCAGCTCGATTAAAGCGTTTCATGACTACAATATCTCCGTCCGATAGTCCGTTAAGATAATTTCCGGTTCTCCCCGAACCATATCAATGACCTTCGCGATAACGCTATCTCCGAAGGATTTATCGTTGCTGACCACCGCTACTCCAATCTGGGCGACACGCAGTTCGTCGTTAAAATCAACCTCGGCCGCCGAAATATTGAAACGATTCTGAAGACGCGTCAGAAGCGATTTCAATCTTCGCCTTTTCTCTTTTAAGGAAGTAACGCCTGGAAGATTTAGATCAATTACAGCCGTACCGACAAACAACCTTCACCCATCTTATTCCAATTTCTTGGCTGTTTCAACCAGATGAAACACCTCAATGGCATCGCCAATTTTAATGTCATTGTAATTTTCTACGGCGATACCGCATTCATAGCCGGATTGAACCTCGCGAGCGTCATCTTTGAACCGTTTCAAAGAACTGAGATTTCCGGTATAGATCACCCGGCCGTCACGGACGATATGCACTTTATCGGTGCGTCGCACAATTCCATCTTTGACGATACATCCGGCCACGGTGCCCACTTTGGGGACTTTGAAGATCTCGCGAACCTCGGCGACCCCGCCGAATTCCTCTTTAATATCAGGAGACAAAAGTCCTTCAAGAGCCTTCCGAACGGCATTTTCCACATCGTAAATAATGCTATACTGCTTAATATCAATCTTTTCGCGCGCCGCGGTTTCCCTCGCCCGTCCGTCGGGGCTGACATTGAAACCGATAATAATGGCATTGGAGGCCGCCGCCAGTAACACATCCGATTCACTTATAGCGCCGACTCCCTTATGTATGATAATAGTTCGAGCTTCGACCGAAGATATTTTGCTCAATGTTTCCGATAGGACTTCAGCGGAACCATCAACATCGGCTTTAATAATCAGGCGCAATTCTTTCAACCGCCCTTCCCGAATCTGCTCATAAATGCCTTCCAGTGTAGCCCGTCCGAAGCCGCGTCTGATCTCCTGCTCGCGCTTCACCTGCATTCTTTTCAGAGATATTTCGCGAGCCTCCTGATCGTCACGAACGACCATGAAGGTGTCGCCGGCCTGCGGGACTCCGCCCAAACCGATTACCCTTACGGGAGTCGACGGACCCACTTCAGTCAGTTGCTCATCCAGGTCACTTAATAAAACGCGAACTCTTCCGCTGAACGTCCCGGCCACAATCGGATCTCCGATTTCCATCGTTCCCTTTTGAATAATGACTGTACTTACCGGCCCCCGGCCGCGTTCCAATTTGGCTTCGACAATGACGCCCTGTCCTCGAATTAAGGCATCGGCCCGCAAATCGAGCAGTTCAGCTTGAAGAAGAATCATCTCCAGTAGACGGTCAATTCCCTTTCCCGTTTTGGCCGAGACCTCCACCATAATTGTCTTTCCCCCCCACTCTTCGGGAAGGAGATTATATTTCGATAACTGCTGGCGGATCATATCGGCATTGGCCGTCGGCTTATCCATTTTGTTAATTGCAACGATGATCGGTACTTCCGCCGCCCGAGCGTGATCAATCGCCTCCACAGTCTGCGGCATGACGGCATCATCGGCCGCCACCACCAACACTACAATATCCGTAATCTGGGCGCCTCTGGCGCGCATCGCCGTAAAAGCCTCATGACCCGGCGTGTCAATGAAAGTTATGCTGCCGGAGGGAAGCGCGACTTCATAGGCGCCTATATGCTGAGTAATGGCACCGGCCTCACCGGCCGCAACATTGGTTTTGCGAATATAATCCAGAAGAGATGTCTTTCCGTGATCGACATGTCCCATAACCGTCACCACCGGCGCACGATGTGTTAAATTCTCTTCAATTTCATCTTCTCTGGCCTCAAGGCCGATCTCTTCCTTTTCTTTGATGCCGTAACCGCATTCCAGCGCCAGCGTTTCAATCGTCTCAAGGTCAAGGCGCTGATTTATGGAAGCCATCATACCCAGGCGAAAACAAACCGCGATCAGTTCGGCCGGCTTCATTTCCATTGTCCTGGCCAGCTCCGCCACGGTCATGAATTCATTCACTTCGATCAAATTATCTTCGGGGATTTCAACCGTCGCGCCATCCTTAAATCGTCTTTTATATTTTTTGGTACGCTTGACACCGCCCAGTGTAGCCATAGTGGCTTTAAAGCTCTTTACCACGGCTTTGCGGTCCACCTGATGGGCGTCTTTCCCCTTTTTCCGCTTATCGAATTTTTTGCGTCTTTTATCGTGTTTTTTCAGGGCCGCTGAAAGCCGCGCCAGACGTTCATCGAAGCCTTCCTCGGGGCGGGGCGCTTCCAGAGCCGCTCCTCCTCCCGTCGGGGGTACGGCGATTTTCGGTTTCTTGCGCTGCTCGATATCTTTTTTGGCCGCTTCCTTCTCGGCCTCAAACTTCTTTTTTATGGCACCAAGCATATCATCGCCGGCAACCGACATATGCGATTTGGGCTCGAATCCCAGCTCTTTGAGAATATTGAGAAGCGCGTTCGATGAGATACTATAGTCCTTGGCAATCTCGTAAATTCTTTTCTTGGACATCTATTTCACCTCTCCGCGCTTTATGTTTAAAAACAATATCCCTGTTTTCCCGACCATTCCGATACTAATTATCAATTGGTCTCCGAATCTGCATTATCCGTGCCTTCAGCGACACCTGCACCGGCATCTTCCTTGGCCGCCGCGGCGGCTTCATCCTTTTCCTTGGCGTTCTTGGCTTCCTTCCTCTTCACTTCCAAATCAGCAAGAAAGACCCGGGCTTTTTCGACCAAGGATTCGGCCGTTTTTTGGCCAATCCCTTCAATTTTGGTTAAATTATCTATCTCGGCCTTGGCCAATTGCTGGACTGTATTGATATTGGCAGTGACTAATTTTTCTTCTAGTTTCTCGCCGATCCCCTCGAGACTTCCCACCTGCACCATCTCTTCGGCCTCGCGCTTCCGCATCTCGTTGTAATCGGATTCCGACAATATATTGATTTTCCAGCCGGTCAACTTGGAAGCGAGACGGGCATTCTGGCCGGCCTTGCCGATGGCCAATGAGAGTTTGTCATCCTCCACAGCCACAGTCATACCTCTCTCTTCCTCAAAGACATCAATATGCACCACTTTGGCCGGAGCAAGAGCGCGGGTCACGAAAATCTCAGGATTACCGCTGTAAGGAATTATATCAATGCGTTCATTATTTAATTCACGCACGATAGACTGCACGCGCACCCCTTTAATTCCTACACAGGCGCCCACCGGGTCGATGCGCTCATCGGCCGAATAGACAGCCACTTTGGAGCGTTCGCCGGGCTCGCGGGCTATCGCTTTCAACTCAATAACTTTCTCAAAAATTTCAGGGACCTCCAGTTCAAACAGTCCCTTTAAAAATTCATTGCTCACCCGGGAAAGAATGACCTGAGGACCGCCGATCGATTTTTGAACATCAAGGATATAGGCTCGAATTCGATCACCCTGGCGATATTTCTCGCGGGGAATCTGCTCCTTTATCGGCAAAACCGCCTCGGCCTTGCCGAGATTAATAATCAAGTTGCCTTTATCGATTTGTTGAACGGTGCCCGATACCAGTGTCCCGACCCGGGTAATATATTCGTCGTAAATTTTATCTCTTTCGGCCTCGCGAACTTTTTGAATTAGCACCTGCTTGGCGGTTCCAATTGCGTTGCGACCGAATTCTTCATCGACCTCCAAATATATATCCATCTCATCGTCGACCTCGGCCGATGGGTCCAATTCCTTGGCTTCCGCCAAGGAAATTTCGACCATTTTGTCGGTTACCTTTTTAACCACTTTCTTTAAAGCAATCATGGTGATTTCGCCGGTCTTGCGATTCAATTTGATAGAGAGATTCTCCGCCAGCGGGTATTTCTTTTTCGCCGCCGCCAGAAGTGATTCTTCCACCTTGCTGATTACTACATCAAGGTCGATATTCTTCTCGCGGGCAATCATCGCCAATGCTTCTACAATATCATAGGCCATTTATTTACTCTCCATCAAATAATGATTTTTCCCAGCCTGACGGTATCCAATCCATACTTCCTTGTTTCATCGGCCAGGCGCAGTTCAATCATGCCGTCATCTTCCACCGCCGTCAATACCCCGGTGATATTCGGCTGGGTTATATCATTAAAAGAAATCTGCACAACTTCCCCTATTCGACGGCGAAATTCCTTTATCGTATAAAGAGGGCGATCCAGACCGGGTGATGACACCTCCAATGAATAACCATTCGGGAAAAGCCCGCTGGCATCAAGCAAGGGTATAACGGCTCGCGAAAGGCGCGCGCAATCATCGACCTTCACTCCATTCTCCGATGCGACAAAGAGTTGCAGGCGACTGCTTTTGCGGAACTGGGCGAGTTTTATCTCAACCAATTCAAATCCTTCATCTGTCAGCGAGGCCGTAATTAACTCCTCTATTTTAGCCTTAAGTTCCATAAGCACTTATGTCCGATTAAAAAAGCGTTTTTAATCAGCCATAACCTTATATAATAACAAATATAATTTCCAATATCAACCCATTTTATTTCAGTTGATTCGCTCCAATAGTCCCTTCACGGCCGCCACGACATTACCCAAAGCGACCTGCTCCATTTCGTTTGAGCCCCGATACTTCATTTCTAATTTGCCTATTTTTAACGACTTATCACCAATAACCAATCTCACAGGTATGCCAATTAAATCAGCGTCATTGAACTTCACCCCAGCCCGCTCAAGACGGTCATCTATTAGGCAATCAATGCCATTCGAAACCAATTCCTGGTAGATTTGTTCCGCAACCTGTTTATGTTCCTCTTTTTCATAGTTAAGTGGAATAATCTCAACCAGATAGGGGGCGATATTTTTTGGCCAAATTATCCCTTTGTCGTCATGATAGCGCTCAATGGCGGCCTGCGGCGTCCTCGTGATACCGATGCCATATGAACCCATAATGAAAGGACGCTCTTTACCCTCGGCATCGAGGAAATGGGCCTCCATTGAGACGGAATATTTTGTCCCCAACATAAATGTATTTCCAACTTCTATCCCGCGCTTGGAAGTCAAATGACCGTTACACCGGGGACAACCCTCACCCGGCACGGCATTGACGATTTCCACAACTGCACTGGGCGCGAAATCACGATCAATATTGACATTTAGAAGATGCTTTTCATTTTTATTGGCCCCGGTCACGGCGTTTCTAATTCGGGTCACCTCCGGATCGGCAATAATGGGGATATTTTTTAATCCAACCGGGCCGGCATACCCGACTGGCGACTCGGTCACTTCTTCGACAATCGCTGCCGGCGCCATATCAATTTCGTTGGCCCCGAGGTGATTTTTCAGCTTGATCAAATTTAATTCGCGATCCCCCCGAATCAGAGCCGCCACCGGCTTTTTATCAGCCAAATAGATCAGAGTTTTTATCAATCGTTTAGCATCGATCTTGAGAAAAGAAGTTACTTCTTCAATGGTCGATGCATGGGGAGTATCAACTTCCTTTAGCGGAAGAATTTCCGCATCGATCTGGGGCGGGCTGGCTTCATGATAGGTTGCTTTCTCAATATTGGCGGCGTAGTCACAGTGATCGCAAAAAATCAAGGTCTGTTCGCCGCCATCGGTATCAACAATCAACATGAATTCATGGGCCGCTTTGCCGCCCATGGCCCCGGTATCGGATTCGACTTTGCGGGTATCAAGTCCGGCCCGTCTGAAAATGGCAAAATAGGCGTCGACCATTTTCTGATACGCCACCATAAAGGCATTTTCATCGACATCGAAAGTATAGGCATCTTTCATGATGAATTCCCGACCGCGCATTAGGCCGAAACGAGGCCGGATCTCATCACGAAATTTAACCTGAATTTGGTAGAGATTGAGAGGCAGTTGCTTATAGCTTTTCACTTCCCCTTTTAACAGATAAGTGACAATTTCTTCATGGGTTCCGCCCAACACCAAATTATGGAGATGGCGATCCTGAAGTCGCATTTGTTCCTTGCCGACCGTTTCATAACGTCCCGACATCTGCCATATTTCGGCCGGATGCAAAACCGGCATGGTAATTTCAATGGCACCGGCCTTATTCATTTCATCGCGAACAATATTTGCAAATTTATCTATAACCCGTTGCATCATTGGGAGATATATATAAACACCGGCGGCCAATTTACGAATAAAACCGCCGCGAAGAAGGTAGCGGTGTGAAATCAGTTCGGCTTCCGATGGCACTTCCCTCAAAGTCGGTATATATGTTTGCGTCCAACGCATTTAGACCTCATAGGTGTTCAAAGATTAATCGGGTAAATTAATAATATATATCTTTTTGTCAATCAAAAAGATTGGGTGATTATACTAGAAGATTCGGTAGTTCGAATTAGATTTCCGGTGCGGCGATTTCGTGCTCCGGTGAGGGCGCTTTTTCAACAATGGTATTCGATGGCAAAATGGTCTTTTCCGGTTTCAAATGGACCTGGCGCCCATTCATTCGGGTAATTACTCCTGGCGTTCCCACGACTGTACAATTATTCGGGATATCGACCATATATAAAAAGGTGTTGGCTCCAATATTCACATTATTTCCGACTCGCAGAGGGCCCAGAATAATGGCTCCAGTACCGATAATGACATTGTTTCCGATAGTAGGATGACGTTTTCCGGCATGTTTGCCGGTTCCGCCCAAAGTGACGTTATGGAATAGGACGCAATTTGTGCCGATTTCCGCGGTCTCCCCGATTACAATTCCGGCCCCGTGATCTATGAAGAAGCCACGTCCGATAGTGGCGCCCGGGTGGATTTCAACCATGGTAAAAAAGCGGACTATCTGGGAAAAAAGACGCGGGAAAAAAGGAATTCCTATTTTGTACAACGGATGAATAAACCGGTGGGCCAAAATGGCATGGAATCCCGGATAGAGCAAAAACTCAATGTTTTTTGCGGCCGGATCATTCCGAAAAATGGCCCTAACGTCTTCGTATATTGTCTTAAAAATCATATTGATATACAATACGTATCGGCAAATAGGAGCGATTAATTTATCTTACTTCTTTTTGAGCAGGTCTTGCAGGGCTGAGTCTAATTTCCCTTTGATATTGTTTTTAGCTTTCTCCCGGGCATTTAGATCAAGGCTGATTTTGGGATTGGCGTAGCTTCCGCTCAATCGAAATGGCACCCGAACCCGCCCGGATGTATTGTCCTTAAGCAAACCAGCCAGCCCCGAAATCATATTCGATTGCGCCATCAAATTTCCGGTCACCTGATCGGAAAGCAGGACGTCGCCGGCGTAATCAATGGTACCGTCGAAACCGACCGATCCGGCCAAATTCCAATCGCCAAAAGTCGAAAGAAATTTGAGTCCTTCAAAAGCCACCCGTCCATCCTTCACCTTAAAAGCGGTTGCAAAATCCTTCAGTTGTTCTTCAGACGGCATCTTCAAATTCAAATTTTGAGCAAGTTTTCCCAAAAGATCAAAATTGACAAGCTTCGCTTCCTTAAAGGCCGCCATACCATCCATAGTCAGCGACTGAATGATAGGTTTGGGATCCCATCCCACGCAGGAAAAAGTACCGTCCATATTGGTCCTGCCGTACAGATGCCCGCCAAAATCGGAGAATCGGGTGATAAAGTCGTTGGCCTCTATTTGGGTGGCCGCGAATTTACCCGAATACCTGGGGTTATTGAAATCATTTAGATCTACCATAGTTTCACCGGTAACTTTTCCGGTATAGACATTACCATTGGCATTAGTGACATAGATGGTTCTGTTTTTAATATCGACATCACCCGTAATTTTGGTGAACTCAACCTTCGAATAAATCAAGGTATCGATAATGGCCTGTCCGGTCCCATTTATATCCGGCAATATTAGCGGAGGAAGAGAATCCATCGGAATCTGAGTCGGATTCACACCTGAACCCGGAACCGCCTCCGGAAATAATTTATCGGTATCGAATCGCTGTGATTTCATTGTAAAAGTCAGGTTCGGTTTTTTGGCGTTGGCAGGATGTTTCGGCAAAAGGTAAGGAAAGGGATCGGTCATTGTTCCGGTCAGCGCCACATCGGATGACGGGAATTTCGCGGAAAGATTATTAATTACCAAACTGCTTGGATTCAGCTTTAAATCCAGATTGAAAGCTTGAATCGGCTCGGGTAAAGTGGCAGCAGTATATGAACCATTCTTTATTGAAAGAGCTCCGGTTATCTTCATATTTGCGGCATCTTTGATCGAGCCTTTGGCGGAAATATCAAAATTCATGTCGCCGGCCACTTTGGGTTCTCCCGTCTTCGGCAGAAAGGCGTTCAGTAAGGCCAGATTCAATTGTCCCTTAAATTGAGCGTCGATATTGAGGCGGCTGATGCTGTTTATAGTGAGATATCCTTCCAGCGGGCTATTGTCAAAAGAAC
Source organism: uncultured candidate division Zixibacteria bacterium (assembly GCA_937867135.1). Lineage (GTDB taxonomy): Bacteria > Zixibacteria > MSB-5A5 > GN15 > PGXB01 > UNRQ01. The sequence continues at coordinate 12,180 of CALMKK010000147.1, read as the reverse complement.
CTTTGTTAATGACAAATTTCAGATAATCCGTTTTAAAGTCGGCCTGCGCCGAGTTGAGAACAAGTTCTCCATTAATATCTTTCTTGGCAAGTTTAACATCGGTGAGAACGGCACGGCCTTCATAATTGAGAGCAGGGATGGAATTTTTATTATATTTGACGGTTGCCTGCAGGGCCACTACTCCAGCCAAATCGTACGGCTGAAACTTGGCCTTCATCGATTCGGGTAGAAAGGATATCACTTTTTGCAGTTCAAGTTTATCAAATGTCGCTTCCGCGTTGAAAAAAGCCATTGATTTCAAATTCGGGATACCTGCTTTCAATGTAAATCCTAAATCATTTATTTTCATTTTGGAATCGGCTAAAACCAGCGTGTTGGCTTTCAGGTCGGCGGTTACATCATAATCGGCCCCGAACGACAGCGGTGGTATATTCATGGTTGGCATACTGTACCGAACGATATCGGCGCTCAGATTTCCGACGGCATGATACGCGCCGGCCGGGGTTGTCTCCATTCTGGTTTTTAACTCAAAGCCGTCAATAGTTGCCTTGGTTCCCGAGGAATCATCGAGATACTGAACGAACCCTTTCTTTATGCTAAGATTATCAAATGAAATTGCGGCCGCGGCCACTTTTGTTTCATCAGAAATTTCATCCGGGGCGGATGTGGCTGCGGCAGAAGGGGCGGCGCCAAACTTGAAATTGCTGTGACCATTCGGCAATTTATGCATATAGATTTTTGGTTCGACTAAAATCAGGCGAGTTACTTGTATTTCCTTTTTAAGAAGCGGAAAGATTGCCACTTTGACATCGAGAGCCTTGGCGCTGACAAAATCGGGGCCGTCAAATCCGCCCGGGTTGGAAATTTTCAATCCTTCCAAATAGGCCCCAACACCGCCCCAAAATGACACTGAAATTCCGTCAATCGTGACTTTTCTATCCAGAGCGGCGGAAATTTTATCGATCGCCATGGCCCGGGCTTTTTCCTTGGGAAAGAATATCACCAATCCGGCTATTGAAACAATTAATAGGGCAATAACAACTATGGCAATCCAAATAATTATTTTAAGGGGGCGTTTCATACAGGCTCCTTCCAGCGACGGCATTGGACCGTCAATTTTATCGAAAATTTTGCGGCCTGTTTATCAGGTCTTTATGGTTCAATTGATTCACCGGGTTTCAATATAACCGCTTTGGTTGCCGAACCCTGTAACCTGGCGGCGAATTCTTTGGGCTCGGTATCAATAATGGGCCAGGTTTTATAGTGTATGGGAACGACTGTTTTGGGATGCAGAAACTCCACGGCTTTGACGGCATCTTCAATACCCATGGTGAAATTATCTCCAATCGGGAGAAAGGCCAAGTCAATTTTATTCATATCACCAATCAGTTTCATATCATAAAAAAGGCCGGTGTCACCGGAATGGTACATTACGCGTCCGCCCATACTTATAAGGAATCCGCAGGGGTTGCCGGTATAGATCAAACCGTCACCGGCGGCGGAGCCATGATGAGCAATTGTCAATTTGACACGGCCAAAGGGGAAATTAAAGGCCCCCCCGATATGCATTTTGTGTGCTTTTGCCCCTTGCTTTTCGACATAGATGCCCAATTCATTCGGCGCGATTATCGTGGCGCCGTTTTTCATGGCAATCGGAACGGCATCGCCCAAGTGGTCGCCGTGCCCATGTGTCACCAGTACATAATCGACTTTGATTTGATCCGCATTCAGGGTCGCTTGAGAGTTGCCGGTTAAAAAGGGGTCGATTATGATATTATATTTACCATCGGTCGCCATTACACAACTATGTCCCAAAAAAGTGGCTTTGAGCATAAAACGCCTCACTTTTCAATTTTATTCGCTGAGGATAAGGTATTAATTGAAGGAAAAGGGTTCAACTATTTTTTTCGATTTCGATGAAGCCACCCCCAAGAACCAGATCGCCGTCATAAAATACGGCCGACTGACCGGGAGTCACGGCCCGTTGAGGGGTATCAAATTTCACTTCAGCTCTACCCTTTTCGCAAGGGGAAACAGCGGCGGCGGCCGGCTGATGCAGATATCTAATTTTTATTTCGGCCCGGAAGGTTTCCTGCGGGTCCGCCAGCGCTACCCAGTTGATATCTTTGACAAACATACTTGAGGCATAAATCCCTTTCTCGCCGCCGACAACGACCGCATTTTTCTCGATATCAATTTTCTGCACGTAAAGCGGAGTAGGATGGGCGATACCCAAGCCTTTGCGCTGGCCAATAGTATAGAATGGCAGACCGGAATGATGCCCAACGGTATTCCCATTTTCATCGACAATGTCACCCGGCGTAATCGGACGTCCCTGCTTCTCCTCCCATTCCTTTATGAATCGCCGATAATTATCATCGGCCACAAAACAGATTTCCCGTGATTCCGGTTTTTCTGCATTCTTTAAATCAAAGTCGCGAGCCATTTCGCGGATTTCGGTCTTGCGATATTTTCCTAACGGAAACAGCGTTTTAGCGAGCGCATCCTGTGTTAATCCCCAAAGGGCATATGATTGATCACGGGTGGCGTCAACCCCTTTGCGGATGCAATAGCGGGAGGAATTTGGGTTAAATTCGACGGTTGCATAATGCCCGGTGGCAATAAAATCACACCCCGTTTCCCTCGCCTTCTGCAGAAAAGCCGACCATTTCAAATGGGTATTACAGAGGACGCAAGGGTTGGGAGTACGGCCCGCGCGGTATTCTGAAACAAAATTATCAATAACAATTTCGCGAAATTGCCTTGAGAAATTTAATACATAAAAAGGAATGGAAAGGCGCTCACAGATAATTCTTAAATCGTTAATTGATTCAAGGGAGCAACAGCGCCCGTCCTGAAAACTATCCCCTCCGACTTCGGTATAATCCCATAATTTCATATGAGCCGCCGCCACCTCATACCCCTCTTCACGAAGCAGCAGCATAGCCACGGAGGAATCAACTCCGCCTGAAACCGCAACCAAGACTTTTTTTGCCATAAAGACGAAAAAGGGATCGAAGTGCCGATCCCGATTTCCGACCTTCTTTCGGTTTTCTATTTATCCTTATTGTATAGCGGTGACATTGCCCGCAATCGATCAATTATCTCCGGCAGGATCGATATTGTATATTCTAAGTCCTCTTTAGTGGTGAAACGTCCCATTGAGAATCGGATAGAACCCTGAGCCAATTCCGGCGGGATCGCCATAGCCGTCAGGACATGCGAGGCTTCCAGTGATCCGGATGTGCAGGCCGACCCGGAGGCGACGCCGACACCTTTCATATCCAGCGAAAGAATTATCGATTCGCCTTCCACGGCTTGAAAAGAGAGATTCACCGTTGAAGGTACACGACTGGAATTATCGCGCGGGCCATTCAAAAATACATCTTCAATATCGGACTGAATTTTTTCAATAAAAAAATCGGCCAGGTCGGACAAACGTTCGTGCTCGGCCTCAAGATTTTTTTCCGCAAGTTCCAAAGCTGCCGCCAAACCGACGACGCCGGCGACATTTTCGGTTCCGGCGCGACGCCCTTTTTCGTGATGTCCGCCGTGCGATAGGGGTGATATTTTTATTCCCTTGCGCAGGAACATGGTGCCTACGCCTTTGGGACCATAAAACTTGTGAGCGGACAGTGAAAGCAAATCGACATCAAGGTCCTTGACATTTACCTTAATCTTGCCGACCGCCTGCACGGCATCGGTATGAAAAAGAGCTCCTCTTTCGTGCGCAATAGCGGCCAGCGCTTTTATGTCTTGAATCGTGCCGACTTCATTATTGGCCTGCATAATCGACACAATCGACGTCTGATCATCAATTTTATTCCGAAGGAACGCCGGGTTAATTAAGCCTATTTTATCCACACCGAGGTAATCAACCCTATATCCATTTTTCTCCAGATGTTTGGCCGATTCCAGAATGGCATGATGCTCAATGGCCGACGTTATGATATGATTTCTCTTACTTTGACGATTAAGGGCAATTCCCTTCAGGGCCAGATTGTCCGACTCGGTTCCACCGGACGTAAAATAAATCTCCGAAGGTTCCGCGCCCAAGAGGGCCGCAATTTTCTCCCGGGCCTCTTCCAGACCGACCTTGGCTTCACGACCGAAACTGTGCAGAGAACTGGCATTTCCGAATTTGGACTTCAAATACGGAAGCATCGCCTCCAACACTCTTTCATCAAGCGGGGTGGTGCTGTTGTAATCAAGGTATATCTGCTTCAATTTCCTAACCTCAGTTCTGCTTAAGGTGTCTAATGTGCATAAAAATAGTCAATTATTTTCGGATGTCAATATTCGACGTATCTTCAATTCTATCAATATAATACGTTTGTAACGCTAAAAGGCGTAGAGAATTGTGAAATGAAAGCGATGTCCCGGCAAAATGGTCTTGGTGCGGATTCTTCTGGCATAGTCGAACCTAATCGGACCTGCCGGAGAAATAAATTGAATGCCCATTCCATAGGACCAGGCCAAATTGGTCCATTTGATATCTCCTGCCGTTAGGAAAACATTCCCCATATCGGCAAATAACGAACCCCATAGCTTTCCGATTATCGGATAGCGAAATTCCTGATTTCCAATCACCAGCAGATTGCCGCCTTCGGGGGTACCGTCAGAAAGAAGCGGACCCAGGGCATTTTCCGCAAAACCGCGCACAGTATTGGCACCTCCGGCATAAAAACGAACATCGATCGGAACTACTGCGGATGACGCAAAAGCCTTCACTCGCCCCATTTTGATTCTGGAGGCTGAAATCCAGCCCGGCCAGATATGTTGATATCGCGACCAGGAGGCATCAGCGTAAATAAAATTTTCGTCGCCGCCAAAGATGCCGCCGGCATATTCCAGATGCAATGTTGTCAAAGAGCCGGCGGAAGGAACAAATGGATTATCGCGATAATCGCGATTGATGTTAAAATATATATTACGTCTGACATTAATCCCTTCGGCCTGACGCAGCTTTATGGCATCGGCCTGACTTAATCCATAAATATTGACCGACTTATATTCTATTCCGGAAGTTATCTTCAGTTTTTCATCATAATTCCAACCGGTTTCCAGCGAGATTGACCACGTTTGAATCCGATACGGTTGTACGGCCGAACGAACACCGGGCTCAATCTGTCCGGTCAGGACCACCGGCATTCTAATTCCCAGCAATCGCGGCTCCGTGAATTTGGCGATATAGCCGTGGCTGATGACCCGCCACTCGGTAAAAATTACGAGTCTGGTCTGAGCGGATAATTCGAGTTGACGAGACCGCAAAAAATTCCTTTTCCCCCATGAAGCAGAAAAATCCCAAATGAGATCTTTGTATGGATCCTGACCGGCACCGGTCTTAATGGAAATATATTGCGGCTTCTTTTCCTTGAGGTTAAGAATAAAATCTGGATTCAATCGATCGGCGGCCTTAAGGGAATCTCCCGAGGCACTGTACAATTGCAGAGTCAAATAATTCCCGGTGCCAAGGAGCCGTTTTTGAGTATCTATAATATCTTTTCGTCGATATATGCCGCCTTTGTGGAAAGTGACTTCACGAGTCACTATTGTGGTATCATAATATCCGGCTCCGAGAATTCGTAAATTCCCAAAATGCACCAGAGAATCTGATTTAATCAAAAAAGTTATTTGCGCCAGATTATTTGTTTCCGTGGTATCGACCCGGTAATTGGCGGTCGCATAGGGATAGCCACGATTGGCCAGGATCGATTTGCAGTCATAAAGAGCCTGCTTCAGGGCAAAGGGATTTACCGGCTTTCTCGTTTTGAATCGCGAAGCAATGCCATTTAAATCGCGGCCAAAGATTGAGTCGAAAGTTCCGGTGATAATTGCCTTTTCATAGAAGAACTGCCGTCCCTCGGAAATATCCACTTTTACGATGGCGTTGGAATCGGGTCCGCCTGGTTGAAAAGTCTCTTTCAACCTAACCCCCAAAAAACCAGAGGATAAATATATATATTTAACCTCGGAAGTGTCACGCATAAGAGTTTCGCGCTGTACTCGCCCGCGGCGATCCGACTTGATGGCGCGCAGAATATTGCCACGACGAGAAAACATGACGCTCTTGATTTTTGAACTTTCAAAAAAAGAATTTCCATGAATCTCAATGGAATCGATCACCGGTTTCTTAAGAAGCCAACGGTTCAAATGCGAATTATCGGAGAACTGAGCCGAAGCCGATCCGCCTATTATGAAAACAAGAAAAATAAGAAAATGCAGTTTGGGAACTTTTATCATATTTTAATAATCCCAGTACAGATTCAGCAATAAGTGATACAAATTGGCATCGTCGCGACTTCCTTCCAGAAGTAAAAACCTTTTCAACCGATATTCAAATCCCACCTCTCTGCCGCTGACACCTGAAAGGGCACTTCGTCCATAAATATAAAGATTGGGGTTCGTATAAAAGCCCACTGTCAAGCGAGTGCCCAGGGGATCAAATTTGTTACCATAAACCGGGTCTATCTCGAAAGTCTCAACTCCCAGCGTTCGGGAGCCGATTTGGGTCATCTGTGTGCTTAGATAGCCTGAAATTCCGGCCGTCAATCGATCACTGAATCTCTCCGATGAACCGATTCCATTGGATTTTTCGCTGTAGTAATTGGTGAAAATCAAGGGGATTATTTCCTCGGTAGTAAACTGCGGCGAACCTTCGGGCGCCGCCGCCGCCTCTATTTTCGGCTCTTCTAGAGTTCCGCTTATATGAACCCGCAATTCATAATTGGAAGTCTCAGTAGGTCCACCCTGGGTTGTCTGAGCGGCGCCTCTAATTTTTGTCGTGGCATAAATATCAAGGGTCGGATTGGGTGATTCGATATTTTCATAATTTATGCTCCCGCCCGATTCTATTTGAAAGATGCGATCTGCCAAATACCCTTTTCCCCGCAAAATTTCAAGGGAGCCAATATATCGATAATTTCCTTTTTCACGGACGAAATTCAGTCGCCCGGAAAATTCAGCATCGATGTCTTCATTTTTAATCCATAGTTTAGAAGGAATTTCAACGTCAAGATTCAAATCCCAGGTCTGATCCCCTTCCAAGGAAGTGAGGATTATCCAGCCGTCACTCTCCCTGGCAAAGTTTTCACGGTATGTGGCCGAAAGTATGGTCACATCTCCGGAAACGGTCGGCGGGGTAAGTCCGGTCACACGCAAATTGGCATTGATGATTCCATCAATATCGCCCAGCTCATATTTCCCGGGGAAATCGGATAATTTTACTCTCAAATTATAGTCCAATTGATCGATGCTGTTAATTTTTATCCGTCCTTCGCCTCTGACAATCCCGATCATCTTTTTTCCATCCCGGCAAATGGCGTTCATGCTGTCCACCGTGACCATTTGATTATTCATGGTGATGCTCACCATTACATTTTCCAGCGGGTTCACGAGATCGGCAATTTTGAGAAATCCCTTTTTCAAATCAATTTTGCCGTTGATTTTCGGCTGTTGAGGAGTACCGGTTAATTTAAAATCGGCGGTTAAATCACCTTCAAGTTTCTCCACCTCCGCCAGAAAAAGACCGACGGCATCAAGACGGGTGTCACGAGCCGTGAAATCAATGTCCTGCTCAACCCCGGTAAACCGGCTTTCGGCCGCGCTAAAGGCAAGATTAATCGGGAAAATCCCTTTGGCCACGTAGCGACCGGTATGACTATCGATAATTACCGAATCGACCTCGATCGCCTTATTGACATAATTCAAGTCCGCCGTCAAATCACCAAGGTTGAAATTATTATAGGTGAGGGTATCGATGCGTCCGATAAAATCAATTAGCGGCGATTCGAAATCGCCGCCCACCAGAAATTCCCCGGACATTCTCCCTCCAAATACATATTCGGTATCGATTAATTTGACAAGCGGCGTGATATTGATGCGGTCCAGGTCAATTTTTAAATTCATGGAATCGTTATAATTCACACGTCCTGCCGCCGCGAGAAAACCGTCAGATCGTTTCAACCGGGCGCGTTCGAATTGATATCCGCCCGAATCAATGGCAATCTTTATCAGGCTGTCATTATTCAGGGTAAGGCCCATGATATCAATAGCCAGACTATCAAAGGTCAAAATCTGCGGAAAGGAGGCATAATCAAGGAAACCGCGAGCGGAAGCCGTCGATATTTTATTGTGAAAGTGGGATGTATCAATTCGAACATATTGGGAATCGACCTGCAGTTCGGCCCGGATGGTATCGAACGGAAGCTGATAGGCAGTACCGTTAAGCATGCTGATTTTCACGGAACCGCTGCGATCGTAAAGAAAGTGGTTCATCTGGAATTCAATACCGGCCCGGGAGGCATAAACATCATAAAGCCAGAGGGAATCGGAGTCAATTTGCCCGACGATATCGGGATTTTTCAGGGCCCCGGTTACTTTGAAATTCAGATCACCCCGCCCCCCCAGCCTTTCAATAAAAGTCTGGCCGTTAAAGGCGGCCAGATCATCGAAGCGGCTGGTACCGGTCAAATCGACGTTTCCATTGTATTCAAGCTTTCCCGATATTAGAAATGTATTTTGTCCATATTCGACCGCGAATTTATCCTGAATAATAATTTCACGGGTTGTTACGGTCATCATCCCCGCGGCCTTATAAGCGTGATATTCATCAAACCAGGATTCGTCTAAATCGGCCGTAATATCAAGCGAGAGATTATCTCCCGTAAAACCATGTCCGGTGATATTGATGCCGCCGTTTAAATTGGAGGTGAACGTCTCCGGCACAATATTCTCAAGATTGAAATTTCTAATTTTGCCAATAAGGTGATACTCTTCGGGTTTGGCGCCAAAATTTATGTCGCCATGGCCAATCAGATTGCATCCGCCCAATATCGAGCCATCCAGAGAATCGATTTTGATTACGTTTTTTGCGAAACGAAAACCGACTCTGAGTGAATCAAACAAACGATTTTCAAAGGTGCCCGAAAGCTGAAGCTCACCTGATAATAATTGCGATTCGTAATTTAGTTCGCCCCTGGCGGCCATATTGCCTGACAGACGTGTCCCCAGAAAAGATCCGATTTCGGGCAAATTTAATCTTCGCGCATCCAGCAGTATTTTGGCCGCCGCCGGTTCTTTAATATGAATTTGGCCGTTCGATGTGAAGTCGAGCGAATCGGAGACAATCGTCAAATCCTGAAAAATAATGTCGCTTCCAGAAAATGTTATTTTTCCCCGGCCCGATTTTAGATTCAGCCGGTAATCCGATGCGTCATAGGCAAAGGTGTCGATTTGAGCCGAATAAGTTGTCCCGGAGATTTTGATTTGTCCATCCAAAATAATATTGCGAAATACAAGGGTGTCCGGATCGGAATAGAATCTGACGGCAATATGCCTGAGCAAGGCTTGATCTATTTGAATATCAATGCCGCCCGAACTTCCATTGGATTCCTGCAATGGCTTCGGAATCAGCCATTTTCCTTGCAATGACCGCTTCAGTGCGAATTCGGCCGAGTCAAGTAAAATCGATTTAAAAATTAGATTGCCGTGCCAGAGATTGGAAATTGAAAAGGTCGCCGCCAGCTTCGGAATTGCGGCCATTAAATAATGGTCCGTTCCATCGTCATACTCGGCTTTTATATCAGAAATAATCAGGCGGGAAAGATAATCACCGCTGATTTGACCTATCCGCACTTTGAGAGGCAGGTTTCCCGCAATTAAGTCCCGCAATTTGCGATTTACCAGGTACTCCAGAAGGCCAAACTGAAATAGAGCCAGATAAAGTCCCAGAAGAATTGCGAAGGCCGCGCCGAAAGGAATAAGTATCAACTTAGTTCTGAGTCTCATATCGTCTTTCAAGGCGCGTGATTATTTTGTCGGCCTGTCGAAATTTCCTATGTCCGGCCAGAAAAGCAATATCTTTATTTACCTGTCTTATCAAAATTATATCGGCGCCCACATTGAGACTCCCCAAAATGTGCGAAATCAACTGGCGTTCCCGTCTCTCGATTATCAAAGCCGCCACTTCCGCCACTTCCCTTTCTATTTTGGTCAGACCGGGGCGACTCAAGACTTTTCCATATCCTTCAAGAACCATCCACTCAAATATTTCGGGACCGACTTCTATAATTCTTGTCCGGAGGCGCTCATAGTTCTTTCCGTAGACTTCCCGGCAGAGTTTCCGGCCATCAAGCACCCATTTCCTGACCGGAAAATACCCCGTCCCGGTCATTTTATTTTTTCCGGCGGACGGGCCATAGATTTCATGGAAGACAAAGGCCGCCTCAATCATTCGAGGAAAACCGAGAAACAGATAACTCTGAATTACCGTTTCATATACGGCGCGTCGATTGATACCAACGCTTTTCAAATACTCTAAAGCGGCCCGAGTGGTCTTATACTGCTCCAAGGCTATCGCGGCCGATAAGAAAGCGAGCAGTCGTGCTCTCCGGAACTTTCCTTTCAAGCGAAGGGTCTTCAAATATCTCTTAATTCCGTTATTATTAATCACAGCCAACATTATAATTCCTTAGGGAATTGATTGGCAATGGCATTCTTATGTTATTGGCAAATCCGATGAAAATAAAAATGCCGTCGGAAGAAATGTCAGGCATGAGCTTCCGGCGGCATTAGTTAAATTTCAATTAGCAAGAAACAATACTCAGCGCACCTCCCTAATCATTCTGGTTTCGGCGGAATTGCCCGGCACCGGAATTACCGAAACCGGAATTCTGTGCCCGGCGTCAAACATGATTAAGGCAAACGGATTTTCCATGGATCGGACATATCCTGCCCCGGAGCGTTGTCCCACCATGCTGTTCAACAAACCACGAAAACGATTGACTCTTGCCAGTTGTTTGGAAAAAGTCCAATTGGCGTTATTCGATAATTGTGAAGCAGGTTGTACAAGGATATGGTCGGATTGAGGCTGAATAGTCATATAGCGATTATCCATTTCGCCGGATTGGGAATTATCCGCCAGAGTAATCGCCTCCTCTTGCGGCATTTTGAAATAATTCAATCCACCCGTCAGAGCAAAGGCCACTACCAGACAAGCGGTCGCTACCACCGGCAGGGTTCGAGCCCAGGTAATGACAGGTATTCTCTTGGGGAGATAGGCCTTGGTTCTGGTCTCCTTAAATCGGGCGGCGGCGATTTGATTCAACAAACGGCTGTTAAAGTTTTCGCCGACTCGATATTCGGGCATCACTCGTGTTGACCCGACAATTTCGCGGAAGGCAATTTCCTCCCTGCGACATTCCGGGCAACTCTCCAGATGCGCTGCAACTGCCTTACGCCGTCCCCCTGTCATCTCACCTTTACAGTAAGCTGACAGGCAAGAGCGTACCTTTTGACAACGCATTTATTTCCTCCATTCTCGGTTTCAATTTCTCTTTCAAAATGGCTCGGGCGCGATTAACCCGCGATTTAACCGTCCCTAACGGTATATTCATTATCTGCGCGACCTCTTCATAGGGCAGTTCCTGAATATCTCGAAGGACGAAAGCGGTTTTATACTTTTCCGGCAGGGTTTCCAGCGCCTTCTCGATTGCTTGAGGGAGATTGCTAGGAAGCTCCATTTCAACCGCAATCTCTGCTTCCTTCCCCTGAAGATCAAAGATGTCAAAGAACTTAAACCGTTTCCGCTTTCTCAACTCATTTCGAGCCAAATTCAATGCTATCGTATAAAGCCAAGTTGAAAAGCAATGACGGAAATCAAAGGAATCGCGGTGCTGATAGACTCTCAGGAATGTTTCCTGAACAATATCTTCAGCCTGTTCCGTCTCCTGAACCATCCTGACAATTACATTCATCAGGCGGTTCTTGTACTTGTCCACAATCTGATTAAAGGCCAGCATGTCGCCATTTTTAACCCGTTCCATCAGCCGGTAATCAGTCTGCTTCTCGTTTTCTTGCTCCACGAGTCACCCGCTCCAATTTTAAAGTTTATACCACCGAGCCTGGTCAAAGTTCCACAAATTGCCATTATTTATGCCTATAACTTAATATACGGCAACATAATAATTTATGTCAAAATAAATTCCAGGGGTAACCGGTCAAATATAGAATTATTCCAGCCAGGAATAGAATAAGCAAAGGTGGAAGAATCATTCGATAAACCTTGCCCAAATTTGATTTGAAATATTCATTTGTCAGAACCAGGCAAAAATGGGTTGGAGATAGAATCATCCCCAAATAGCCTGCCAGAAATGTCAAAAATATATTCGACAAATTGAC
>CALMKK010000146.1 GCA_937867135.1 uncultured candidate division Zixibacteria bacterium | reverse complement strand
AAAGCCCACCGCGATTGATGGGCTTTATTCATTCTCATTCTCAAAATTACATATCCAGACTGCCGGTATACATATCAGTGTGCGAGGGGGAAACGCGGAGGTGGTTAATTCTGGCCCACGCTTTCATTCCGGTTTCAGCATATGTGGCGGCGTCCTCTGCATAAATCTTGCCGGCGCTTGTGACCCCATAAATCCAATAATAGGTCCAGGCACCGTTTTGCAGATCCGGCGCGTCATATGAAAAACCGCTGGTGGAAGCGGTCGCCAAAACCATGCCGGTCTGGCAATCGGCGAGAAAATCGCCGGCTTCGCAGGCATCGAAAGTAACATTCTTCTTGGTGCAATTGGCCCCGTTGATAAACTGCATCACCCAACCATGCGTCAGGTAATACAGATCGGTCGAGATAAGACTGGAGCCATAGGTCGGGGCCTTGGCGCCATGTCCCGAATAGGCAAAAGCGATTTCATCGCCCGGCACAGCCGATGCGACCAGCCATTCCAATCCGGCCTGAACGGCGTCGGCCGTGGCATTGCGATCGACATCCATCCGGATCGTGAATCCCTGCGACTGATAATAACTCCTCATATCCTGCGCGTCATCATCACAATACTGCAGGTCATTGGCCGTCCCTTCATAATCCGAAATACCCACGATATAGACATACTTATGAGCCGGGTTGGGGTTCGGATCGGCACCTCCGGTATCCGGCGGCGGCTTGGGAGGTTTGTATGCCGTCGGCGGCTGGAAGGTCGGTTTCATCGTGAAAGTTGAAATTGTACTCTGCGGCCGGAGATCGATAAATTCCGGACGCTGCACCAGCGGTCCCAAATTCGATGAGTCGCTGGAATTGGTGATTTGCGGCGTCTCACTGCATCCAAAAAGCAGAACCAACGTCAGCAAGGCGGCGGCAAACAGGAGAACTTTTCTCATGTTTTACACCTCATGTGATTAGGGTGAAGGTTAGAAAAACTAATAAGGATGATTTCGCGAAGGAGTCCGAAACCATCCGGTTGCCTTGATCCTGTCCCATGAAATTATAATAATTATATTTGAATCTGAAACAAGACTTTTTCTTCGATTTTGCGTATTTTTTTTCGGCCCGCAATCCCGCTTTATGCGGGCTCCCGGCCGGCTCTAATTACGAGCCACAAAATTTTTTACGAATAACGCCTTAAGTCGTCTATATTGTAAATAGTAAAACATGTTCCTGGGAGATTAATATGAAACACCTTGCTCTTCTTATTGCCCTGATAATTCCGACTATCTCTGTTTACGGCCAGAATGAAACCGATAATTTTTCCTATGAACCGGCCTGGCCCGAAACCGGAAAAGCCTGCTTCCGCGGCCGACCTCTTCCCGAATGCAAAGAATTCTGGATTGTCGAAGAGCGGCTCGAATTCCGCGCCAACGACATCAATTCACTCCCTTACCCGGCGTCGGTTAATCTCGCCCTCGATCTGGGGCACATGTTCAATATTACCCGCCGTTATGCCATCGGCGGATCGTGTTATTTTGCCGCCAACAGCAACCGCAATGTCGAAGGTCTTCGGCTCCGATACCGCTATTGGATTAATCGCGAAACCAGTTTCGATATTTCACCCGGTATCATTTTCGCGGGCAATGACGAGTGCGCCAATCCCCCCAGCACCAAATACCCCGGCCTGATTATTTCGGCCGCTCTCGGATACAAGGACCTTATCGCCTTCAATCTCACCTTGGAGCGGTATGCCCTGCGCAACAATTTCGGCGCCACCAATTATCCCCGATCCGAGACCGTGATTTACTCCGGTTTCACGCTTGGTTCTTATTCCGCCCTGGTCGGCATGGTTGCAACGGTTTTCACCGGCGTGATTGCTGCCGTGAGCATGCGTGAGCATACCGTGGTCACTTTTTAGAATCCATGATGTCAAAGCCGCCCCCTTTTTTGTGCGCGGCAGATATCCTATCTGCCCGTTTATCAAAGACGTCATTCCGGGCTTGACCCGGAATCCAGATTGACCGCTTCTCGCCGTCATAACCTTTTGTCCCATAACATGTGAGATAAAGGCAAGTCAATCCAATTTTTCTGTAATCGCATGACCGGTATAAGGATGCCGGATATTTGGGTTCGCTCTTCTGATACAAAAGGGGGCCCCATTTTTTGCATCTTTTCTCTCAAGCGGTTGAACGGTTGAAGATTACAGCAATGTTTTGTTGCGTAATTATGCGACAATTTCCCGGCGCAAAGGCCTATCAGCTTTTGATAACAGGCGGACATAATTATAGACCTCTCCTTACCTATTGGCCTCCTCGACCAATTCACACCAAGTTGATATCAATATTGCACCATGCATAACAATATGTCGAAACCGTCAGTCAAGCGTAGGTCGAAATTCCCCCATAATTTTCGATAGAAAATTCATGGGGGTTTCGACATTATTCGCCAATTCTTCGAGTAATTTAATAATTACATTCTTCCTAAACCGGCGACACATCGCTGGGCGGTAAGCAACAGAGCCAGAGTTTATTGGGAATAAGATTGTCGAAACCCCTCCAATTTTGTGCGGACACAAAATCAGGAGGGGAATTTCGACCTACGAAGACTGACATTTCCTTGCACCCCAAAAAGTGTTACCTGAGTGATGAGTCCATTATGTAGACCATGCCCCGGAACGTTCGACAATTGATAATTGCCAGCCGCTGGGCGGGTTACCGGGTTGACAAAAATTCGAGGGCCGTATATACTGAAGGTGGAGAACCTTATGAAAATACCCGATATGACAATGGCGGCAATCGCGTCCAATATCCTTGACGGGGACAGCTGGGAGCAGGCGATCAACAGAGTGAAGGGGTCATTTCTCCCATTCAGCCCGAGCAAAGAGGAAAAGCAGGCGCTGGAGGATTGCAAGGAAGAGATCTTGGCCATGACCAAGCAGTAACCCGGCCAACGGGCGGGAATTATTCGATTTTGTAGGGCAGAACCCGGTCAGGCGTAGGTCGAAATTCCCCCATAATTTTCGATAGAAAATTCATGGGGGTTTCGAC